>NZ_JAZHLI010000003.1:148703-171108 GCF_036549475.1 Aurantimonas sp. A2-1-M11
CCTCGGCACTCGAGGAGCGCCGCGACAGCCTTGCCGCCATCGTCGAGGAGGCCGCACGCTCGGCCTCCGCCACGCTCGGCGACCGGGCCGACGACGTGCGCCGCGCCATCGAGCAGAGCGTCGGTGACGTCTCGACCTCGCTGGAAGCCCGCCGCGACGATCTTCTCACCGCGCTGGAGACCGGTTCCAGCTCGCTTACCGGTGCCATCGACCAGCGCTCCGAAGCGATTTCGTCGGCGCTGGAGCGCGGCCTCGGCAATGTCGAGCGCACGCTCAACACCTCCACCGCAAAGATCGCCGACTCCCTGCGCCACGCCATCGCCGAGGCAACGACGGCCATGAGCCTGGAGGCGAAGCAGGCCCGCGAAGGCCTCGAAGGCGAGACGGCCAAGATCGCCGAGAGCGTCTCGGGCATCGATCGCCTGTTCCAGGCCTCCGGCGAGGAAGCGCGTCTGCGCATCGCCGGCGAAGCCGATCGCCTGGCCGAGCGGCTTGCGTCGCTGGCCGACGATCTCGCCGGACGCGCTGCCGAAGCCAGCACGACGCTGGTCGGCGAAGGCGGACGCATTGCCGAGAACATCAGCGGCGCCGCCGAGGTCATCCGCTCCCTGTCCGAGCAGTCGCGGTCGCGCTTTGCAACCGAGGCCGAGGAACTGGCCCGCACCATCACCGAGATTTCCGGCACGCTGCGCAGCGAGACGGAGGAAGTGCGCGAAGGACTGGCCGGACAGCGGCTTGCGCTGGCCGATAGTCTGGCGGGCATCTCCACGACCATCGCCAGCGAGTTCGAGCGCAACACGCGCGACTTCGCCGTCCAGTTCGGCGAGGCGGGCGAACAGATCCGCTCGGCCGGCGACGCGGGCCGCGAGCGCTTCGTGTCCGATGCCGGCGCAATTGCCGAGCAGGTCGAGGCCGCCACGGCGCGGATGCGCGAGATGACGGAAGCGGCCGAACTGGCCCTGCGCGAGAACACCGAGGGCTTCACCCGCCGTCTCTCGGGCGCCTCCTACCAGATCCGTGGCGAGACGGAACGCGTGGCGGCGACGCTGGAAGAGCGGGCCGCCCGCTTCAGCGAGGAACTCGGCGGCGTTACCGCCCAGCTTTCGGAGATGCTGTCGAGCAATGTCCTGCGCGGCGATCTGGAAGAGGCGACCCGCCTTATCCGCGACGAGCTGGCCAATGCCTCGCAGTCCATGCACGACGGAGTCCATGCCGTGGCCAGCCAGCTGCGCGGCGACGTCACCGAAGCGTCGCAGACCCTCCACCGCGACGCCGAGAGCGCCCGCGAGCTGATGCTCGCCCAGGGCGGCGAACTCGCCAGCCAGTTCGCGTCGATCTCGGCCGCCATCCAGGTCGAGACCGAGCGGGCCCACAACGAGCTTCTGGAAAGCGCCGGTTCGCTGGGCCAGGACCTGTCGACCCGCATGAGCGAGGCCGACCGCGTCATCGCGGCACGGGCCCGGGTCATGGGCGAGGACATCGACGAGCGCACCCGGACGCTGGCCACCTTGCTCAGCGCGCGCAGCGCCGAAATCAGCCGCATTCTCGACGAGGAAGTGCGGCCGGTGTTCGAACGCCTGGGCGACAACGGCACCGAGCTGGCCCAGATGATCGAGGCGACGACGCGCGACGCATCCGACCGGCTGCGCAGCGAGAACGCGGCGCTGGTCTCGGCCCTCGGTCACCGGGCAAGCGAGGTGGTCGAAGCCCTCAACCGCTCCTCCGGCGACATCATCGGCAGCTTCGAGGACAAGACAGCGAGCGCTGTCGGCGCGGTGTCCGATCTCCGCGACAGCCTCCAGCAGGAGATCGGTTCGCTGGTCGGCCGGCTGTCCCAGACCAGCGGCGCGCTGCGCGGCCTGGTCGACGAAGCCGCCGAGAATCTGGGGGCGATCGATGAGACCCTGCGCGAATCCGGCGCACGCTTCAGCCAGGAGACGGAGGAAGCCTCCAACTCGATCTCCCTCTCCTCGCGTCTGCTGGAGAGCAATGTCGATCGGCTGGACAAGCTGTCCATGACGGCCTTCTCCAAGGTCTCGGCCATCGCCGACCGGTTCCAGGACCACGGCGCCGTTCTCAGCGAGGCGGTGCAGCTCATCGAGGCGGGCGAGGCCAATCTGCGAAACACCCTCGAGACGGGCCATGGCGGGATCGAGGAATTGTCGACCGGCCTCGTCAAGCGCTCCGAGGAGATCGGCACGCTGCTGCACTCCTTCGAAGAGCTGATGGGTGGCCTGTTCGATCGCACGGAGCAGCGCTCGCGCCTGATCTCGTCGCGCCTGTCGAGCGAAATGGGCGAGACGCTGGTCGCGGCCGATCGCCAACTGCAGACCGCCGAGGAGCGTTCGCGTGCCACCGCCGAGGCGATGCGCCAGGCAATCCAGTCGGTCATCGAGGACGCCAGCTCACGCTTCGACGGGGCGACCGCCGAGATCCGTCGCACCGCGGCGGAAATCCGGCAGGAACTGGAGGCAGCCCGGAGCGACATCAAGCGCGGCGTGTTCGAGCTGCCGGACGAGACCCGCGAGAGCACGGAAGCCATGCGCCGGGCCGTCGCCGACCAGATCCGCGCATTGCGCGATTTGTCGGATGTCGTCTCCCAGTCGGGCCGTGCCTTCGACGTCTCGAGCCGCAGCCCGGAGCGCACGCCAGCGCCTGCCGAGGCCCACGCGCGGACGGCGACGGCCCATGAGCGGCCCGCGCCGCGCCAGGCTGCCGCGCCCGCCGTGGCACGCCAGCCCAAGCCGCCGGTCTTTACCGCGGAAGAAGAACAGGAGGTGGAGGACCAGATCGCGGCCTCGTTCATGACGGACGGCAATCTGGCCCATGACCTGCGTGGCTCGAACTACGACACGCCGGCCCGCACCCAGGCGCCGGCAGCCTCGCCGCGCAGCGAAGCCCCGGCCCGCCCGGCGGCACCCCCGGCACCTGCGCCTGCTCAGCAGCGAACGCCGTCGGCGCCGCTGCGTGCGCCGGCCCGTCCGGCAACGCCCGCCGCCCGGCCCGAGCCGCCCGCCGATCGCGGCACCGCCGAATCCGGCGGCTGGGTCTCGGACCTGCTGCGCCGCGCCTCCCAGGACGAGGAGGACGACGCCCCGGTCCAGCCGTCTGCCGCTGCCGGCGGCCAGGACCGGAACCAGGCACCCGCCGAGGGCCGTTCGCCGGACCACGTTGTGGAATCGCTGAACTCGCTGTCGGTGGATATCGCCCGGGCGATCGACCACAAGGCGTCGATCGAGCTTTGGGAGCGCTATCGCAAGGGTGAGCGCAACGTCTTCACCCGGCGCCTCTACACGATGAAGGGGCAGCAGACCTTCGACGAGATCCGGCGCAAGTATCAGCGCGACTCGGAGTTCCGTGCGGCGGTCGATCGCTATATCGGCGACTTCGAGACGCTTCTGGCCGACATCGCCAAGAGCGATCCGGACAATGCGCGCAGCCGGACCTACCTCACCTCCGACACTGGCAAGGTCTACACCATGCTGGCGCATGCATCGGGTCGGTTCGACGCCTGATCGACAGCACGACGCGGGCCGCCTGGGGGCGCCCGCTCCGAAAGACCGCTCGGCCGCAGGTGTTTTTTTCGCCTGCGGCCGAATTTTTTTGACGGTGCCACGCGGGTCCGGCGTCGCGCGTTAAGGCTTGCGACCCGATCGGCAGTCCGTGACCCGTTGTCCGGGACACCGGTCCAGCGTGCGCAGCGGCACCGCAAGACACTGTCAGGCGCGCCACGGCGCGGTCGGTCTCGGCGCTGTTTGAGCCCGAGCAGGGGCGCCGACACCTGTGCGCCGGGCCCGCACAGCCCCGGCCCCCGTGTTTCCCGTCCATCAGCGTCTCCCCGCGGACCGCCCCGACATGGTTGCCGAAAGGCGAACGCCACCGCCACAATTTGCCGATCCGCGTTCAACAAACGTCAAGTATAGCCTGTAACAAGACGCCTAAATTTTGATGCAAATGCGGATGCTACATTTCGCGTCAAAGTAAAACGGAACGCGCATTCTCCTCTCACGAACGAGGAGAAAGCACATGCAGAACGTCATCAAGCAGGTCACGATCGCAGCCGGGGTTCTTCTCGCCGTCGGCGCGGGGACCACAGGCGCCAGCGCCGCGCCGGCGATGGCCACGACCGGCCAGACATCGCAGCCGGTCGGCCATTATGAGTTCTGCAAGAGCTATCCCAGCACCTGCACCCGCAATGGGACAGCTGCCGTCGTCAAGCTGACCCGCGAGGCTTGGGCGCAGATCGTCGAGGTGAACAACGCCGTCAACACCAGCATCTTTCCCCGTACCGACGAGGAGATGCACGGCGTGCCGGAAGTCTGGTCGTACCCGACCGTGCAGGGCGACTGCGAGGATTTCGCGCTGCTCAAGCAGTACATGCTGGAGCGGGCCGGCATCCCGGCCTCCGCCCTGCTGATCACCGTGGTGCGCCAGCCCAATGGCGACGGCCATGCGGTGCTGACGGTTCGCACCGACCAGGGCGACTACGTCCTCGACAATCTCGACGGTCGCGTGCTGGCCTGGACCGACACCGACTACCAGTATCTCAAGCGCCAGTCCGAGCGGCACGCCGGCAAGTGGCTGGCCATCGCCGACGACCGCAACCTCCTGGTCGGCAGCGTTCGCTAAGGCGATCCGACAGACGATTGAATGCAGAGAGCCGGCCGCTTTCGCGGCCGGCTCTCTGTTTGTGGCGGATGGAAACTCCGCGCGGCCTATTCGAGGTCGATGTCCAGGATCGTCATGGTGAGATGGTAGGACAACTCCCCCTCCTCGGTATCCTTGGCGAGCAATCCGACGAACTCGTCGTTCAGATAGACCTCCGCGGAGTCGGCACTCTTGGGCAGCGCGCGCACCTTGATGTCGGCGGTCTTGAAGCTGTTTCTGAGATAGGCTTCGAGCTTGCGGATTTCGTCGGGCTTCACGGCATTCTCCTGGATCGTCTGGAACGCCTGTAGCTAGGCGCGAGTCTCGCGTTTCAATCCTTGACGCCGCTCAATCGCCCCGTTCGAAGCACTGGTCCATCGCCCGGGCCGGTTCGTCGCAATCGCCGGCCGAGCCGATCACCCGTGCCGGAATGCCGGCAACGGTGGTGTGTGGCGGCACTTCCTTCAGGACGACCGAGCCCGAAGCGATCTTCGAGCATTCACCGACGCGGATGTTGCCAAGGATCTTTGCGCCTGCCCCGATCAGGACGCCGCTGCCGATCTTGGGATGGCGATCCCCGAATTCCTTGCCGGTGCCGCCCAGCGTGACGTCCTGAAGAATCGAGACGTTGTCACCGATCACGGCGGTGAAGCCGACGACCAGTCCCGTGGCGTGATCGAGGAAGATCCCGCGCCCCATGCGCGAGGCCGGGTGGATATCGGTCTGGAAGACCGCCGAGGAGCGCGCCTGCAGATAGAGGGCGAAGTCGCGCCGACCCGCATTCCACAGCCAGTGGGCCAGCCGGTGCGTCTGGATGGCGTGGAAACCCTTGAAGTAGAGCAGCGGCTCCAGATAGCGCTCGCAGGCCGGATCACGGTCGTAGACGGCCTGGATGTCGGTGCGCAGCGTCGCGCGGAAGCTGTCGTCGGCCTCCAGCATGTCGGCGAAGGCCTGGGCGATGGTGACGGCCGGCAGGTCGGGATGGTCGAGTCGCTGCGAGACGCGGTGGATCAGCGCGGTCTCAAGGCTGCGCTGATTGATGATCGTCGGGTAGATGAAGCCGGACAGGACCGGTTCGCGCGCCAGGACGTCCTCGGCCTCAAGCCGGACCTGAGCCCAGATCGGATCGACGGCCTGGAGCTTGTCGTGGGTTTGCGAGCTCATGCTGCTCATGGGATTCTCCCAGTCGGGGATTGGCCGAATTGGCGCACACTCCTGCGCGAAGATAGGCGCGCGACGCCGCAAGGGGAAGCCACGGCGTCCGAACCGCTGGTCCCCGCGCCCGCACCCCCTGGTTCTTCGCGCCGGGACGGCTCAGGGCGGGCCGGCCGCAAAGCCGTGGCGCGCGAGGAAATCGAGGACCGCGTCGCCGAAGACATCGTTGCGGTCGCCCGCCACCATATGCCCGGCGCCGGCAATGTCGACGAACTCGGCCGACGGCGCGAGCTGGCGGAACTCGGCAATTTCGGCTTCTGTGACGATATCGGAGCGCCCGCCCCGCACCCGAAGCGTCGGGATGTCGAGGGCGTTTGCGGCAGCGACCAGTTCGGCGCGCGCCGCGTCCCGGCGCGTCGCAACGCTATTCGGACCATCGATGAAGGCCGGGTCCCAGTGCCAGCGATAGCGCCCGTCCGGCGACAGCCGCAGATTCTTCGCCAGCCCCTTCGACGACCCCGTGGGCCGGCGGTTCGGCAGATAGTCGGCCACCGCCGCGGCCGCCTCGTCCAGGCTGCCAAAGCCATCGGCGAGACCTTTAGTCATGAAGCGGTGGACGCGGGCGACACCGTCCGCGTTGAGGCTCGGCGTCACGTCCACCAGGATCAGCGCGCCAAAGCGGTCTGCCTGGCCCTGCGCCAGCAGGCTGGCGATGCCGCCCAGCGAGGCGCCGACGGCCACGGGCCGGATGCCTGTCTCGGTCGCGACCGTCTCGGCGAGCGCACCCGCATCGGAGCCGAAATCGAAGAAGGTGTAGCCACCGCCGGCGATCCATTCGCTGTCGCCGTGGCCGCGTTGGTCGACGGCGATGGGCGACAGGCCGCGCGCGGCCATCCGGCCGGCGACATGGGACCAGGCCTGCCGGGTCTGGCCGCCGCCATGCAGCATCAGGACCGGATGGCCGTCCGCACCGTAAGCGTCGGCGACAAGCCGGTTGCCGGCAGCGCCGGTCCGCTGCACCGGTGTCGGGATCACGTCTTCTCGCCGAGGAAGCGCACGACCTCCGCTTTGAACGTGCGGTCGCCGACGGACAGCATGTGATCCCGGCCCTCGATGGCGAAGACCCGGGCATTCGGCATCAGCGCGGCCAGCCTGTCGGCCGAACCGGCAATGTCGTCGCTCGTGCCCACGCCGATCAGCGTCGGCTGGGAGATCCTTCCGACCTCGGCCTCGCTCAGCTCCTGCCGCGATGTGGAGATGCAGGCAGCCAGCGCATGGCGGTCGCTCTGCGTGCGATCGGCGAAGGCCCGGAACATGCGGCCGCGCGGGTCTGTGACGTCGTCGAGGGACGGCGCAAGCAGCGCAGCCGCGATCGTGTCCCAGTCGCCCACGCCCTCGACCAGGCCGATGCCGAGGCCGCCGAAGACGATCTGCGAGATGCGCTCCGGCGCCGCGAGCGCGGTGAACGCCGAGACCCGCGCACCCATGGAATAGCCGAAGATCGCTGTTCGCGGGATGTCGAGATTGTCGAGCAGCGCCAAGACGTCGCCGGCCATCTTCTGTGGCGTATAGGCCGCTTCATCGGTCGGCTTGGCGCTGCGGCCGTGGCCGCGATGGTCGAAGGCAATGACACGATAGCCAGCATCGCCGAGCGTCTTGACCCAGCCGGTGTCGATCCAGTTGACCCGCATCGACGATGCAAAGCCATGGACCAGCAGGATGGCGGGCCGTTCCCGCTCGCCCGTATCGGTGTAGGCCAGTTGCAGATCGTCGCTGGTGAAGGTGTCCATGGCAGCCATTCCCGTGGTTTTCGCGATCACATCACACGCGCTTCGCGGCGCCGTGGTCCGACAGGACGCACGAAACGTGCCATTGACATGTCGCGCCGGCCCATCGCGCTTTCGGACGATCGATTCCGATTTTCGCGCCGATGCTGTAGAGCCATGGCAGCGGTTTCGCCACCCCCTGTTCATTCGCCGCCGGCGCCATTATGGTCCGCGCCATAGCGCAACCGAGCCGAGGGCAAGCCGCAATGGCCGGGCACACGATCCCCCATTTCCAGAACGATGCCGGACACGACCTGATCGAGGTCGGCGTCAACGAATTCATGTGCTGCGGCGCCAACCCGCCGCATGACCATCCGCATGTCTATCTCGACATGGGCAACGAGGGTGAAATGGTATGCGGCTATTGCTCGACCCTCTACCGCTACAATTCCACGCTGAAGGGCGGGGACACGATCCCTCCGGGCTGCCAGTTCGAAGAGAAGGCCGCCTGAGATAGGCGCCATCGAGCGCGCGCGCCCGGTCGTCGTCGCCGGAGCCGGCATGGCCGGCCTGACGATGGCGCTGGAACTGGCGCGCCGCGACATCGCGTCGATCGTCGTCGAACGTGCACCGCGGCTCGAAGAGGTCGGTGCCGGCCTGCAATTGTCGCCCAACGCACTGCGGGTCCTGGCGCGCCTCGGCCGGCTGGACGATCTGAAGGCGCGCGGCACCGTGGCGGAGACCGTGACGCTGCGGCGCGGCGATACGGGGCGCCCGATTGCCTCGGTGCCGGTCGCGGCCGACGACGGCACGCCGTATTTGTCCATCCACCGCGCCGACCTGCAGGCCTGGCTGGCCGACGCGGTCGCCGCTTCGCCCCTCGTCGATCTGCGCCTCGGCACCGGGATCACCGGCGTCACGCAACACGGTGGCGGCATCCGGACAGACATATCGGCCGCCGGCGGTGACGGATCGCTCCATGCGCCGCTCCTCATCGCGGCGGACGGGGTGAATTCGCCGATCTCACGGATGCTCGGTCTGGGCGAAGCGGTGGCCACGGGTGCCCTTGCCTGGCGCGGACGAATTGCTGACCTTTCCGCCCTGCCGCCCCCGGCCGGCATCGAAGCCTGGCTGGGTCCGCGACGCCACGCCGTCGCCTATCCGATAGCCGGCGGCCGGGAAACGAATCTCGTGCTCATCGAACCGGCGACCGACATGACCGACGCAGCGGATCTCGCGCGTCGCTTCGACCGCTGGGATCGCCGGCTTGGCGCGATGATCGCGGCTGTCGGCAGCTTCACCGCCTGGCCGCTCAAGGGCGTTCCACCGCAGCGTTCCTGGCGCCATCTGGACGACCGCCTCATCCTGATTGGGGACGCGGCCCATGGCATGCTGCCCTACGCCGCCCAGGGCGCGGCCATGGCGATCGAGGATGCGGCGGTTCTCGCCGATCATCTGGACCGGGCGCCCAGCCTGCCGGCAGCGTTGCGCGGATACGAGGCCGAGCGGCGGCCCCGGATCGACAGGGTCCGGGCCCGGGTCGCCTTTCACCGCCGGGTCTATCACCTGCCGTTCCCGCTCAGCCTCGCCCGCAATGCGGTGCTTGCCAGACGGTCGCCGGACAGCCTCGCGCGCGATCTTGCCTGGCTTTACGACTGGTACCCGCCGCGCGGCTGACACGTCGATTACGTGTCGCCCACGAAGCGCCCGCGGGAACAGCGCGACCGATGGGGCGTTCCTGTCATGCCTAGACGTGTCTGCACCGGAAGACCGGATCGCGAACACATCGGGCGGGAGGACTGGCACCGGACCGCATGACGAGCCGTGCACTCTCTCAAAGCTGCAAGGGACGGTTTCGAAAAGGTCATTTACATGCCGAAAAGTAACAGGACTGGCAGGTTCGTCGGTGTTGCCGCACTGGCGGCTTCGACAGCCATCAGCGGGCCGATCGCTGCTTACGCACAGAATGCTGCCACCATACGCCTTGCGCAGGCCGAAGAATTGCTGCCGCAGGAGGCGGCTCCGGCTCCCGAAGCGCCTGCCCCCGAGGAGGCGGCGCCTGCAGAACAGGCCGCGCCCGTAGAGGAGCCCGCCGCGGAGCCCACACCGGCACCCGTCGAGGAGCCCCCGGCAGCGCCCGAGCCCGCACCCGAGGCACCGCCCCAGGAGGCACCGCCAGAGCCCGAACAGGCCGCTGAAGAGCCTGCTCCCGAGCCGGTCGCCGAAGAACCGGCAGTCGAAGAGCCCGCTGTGGAAGAGCCGGCTCCGGCCGAAGCCGAGACGCCAGTTGAAGCCCCTGCGGAAGCTGCTCCTCAGGAAGAGGCACCGGCGCCAGAGCCTGAGGTAAGCGATCCTGCAGCCGAGGCACCGGTGGAAGAGCCCGCCGCCGAGGCACCAGCCGACGCTGTGGTCGAGGAGCCGGATGCGTCCGACGCCGAGCCCCCGGCGGAAACGGCTCCCGAGGAGACCGCTCCGGCAACCCCGGCCGAGCCGGCACCGGAGGCTGCGCCGGCCGATCCTGCCGCCGAAGCCCAGCCGGATACCGCGGACGATGCGGCCGAGTCGGACACCTTGGAAGGTGCCGCCGAGCCGGAGACCGGCGCAGACGCCGCTCCGACGGATGCTGAACCGGGCGAACCCGCTGAAGCAGCCGCACCAGCCGAAGAGACGCCAGCAGACGCCGCGGCCGAGCAGCCCGCTGACGAAGCTGCCGCCGAGGCAGAGCTGGCCGCGCCGGAATCCCAGCCCGAGGCGGTGGATGAGACCATGCAGACGGAAGCCGTGCCGGAAGGCGGCGTCGCCGCCAGCGATGCGCGCGTCCAGCAACTGGCAGAACCGGTCGAAATGACGCCGATCACCGCCGAGGAAGGCGAGCGGATCGAAGCACCGGCCGCTGCTGGAAGCACCACCAACAACAACACGGTGATCAACAACACGACCACGACGAACAATACGGTCGTCAACAACAACACCGTCAACCAGCAGGCGCCGCTGCCGCCGGGCGTCGAAGTCGTCGACCGCGTCGGCAACCGCGACATCCTGGCGATTGTCGGTGCCGGCGCCGCCGGTGCGCTTGCGGGAGGTGCCGCAGCCTACTTCCTTCGCGGCAATGACGACGACCGCATCGCGGTCGACGCCCAGGAGCGATACTACGACCGGCTGGGTGGCGATCGTACGCGCGAAACGGTCGTGCGTCCGAACGGCGTACAGGTGGTTACCATCACGAACCGCTACGGCGACGTGGTGCGTCGTTCGCGCATCATGCCGGACGGGGAAGAGGTCGTGCTGTTCTACGATCCCTATCAGGAGGATGTCGGCCAGGACGATTATTACTACAGCGACGTCGGTGCCGAGTTGCCGCCGCTCGACCTGCGGATTCCGCGCGAGGACTACATCGTCGACGTCGCGGATCCCGACGAGGATCTCTACTATCGCACCATCGTCGCACCGCCGGTCGAGACGGTCGACCGGATCTACTCGCTGAACGAGGTCCGCCGTTCGGAACGCATCCGTGACAAGGTGCGCCGGATCGATCTGAGCACGATCAACTTCGATTTCGGCTCGGCGGACATCAGCCAGGAAGAGGTCAGCGATCTGCAGGCGCTTGCCGATGCCATCGCCCGGGTGATCAACGAGAACCCGGACGAGACCTTCCTGATCGAGGGCCACACCGATGCGGTCGGCAGCGAGCGCGCCAATCTCGCCCTCTCCGACGAGCGGGCCGACGCCGTGGCAACGGCGCTGACCGAGTATTTCGAAGTGCCCCCGGAAAACCTCGTGACCCAGGGCTACGGCGAATCGGACCTGAAGGTGGATACGGAGGCCGAGAACCGGGAGAACCGGCGCGTGACCGTCCGCCGCATCACCCCGCTTGTGAAGCCGATCAACACCGCCCAGCGATAGGCCGGGCGGTTCACACGACACAATGCAGAACGGCGGCCCGCGGGCCGCCGTTTTCGTATCGACATGTGGAATGCAGGAAGACGAAAGGTGGCACGCGGCCCCTCGCCGATCGTCAGTCGTCGTCGTCGACGACCGGGCGTTTGGCCGCGACAGACAGGAAATCCCCGAACGGACCGAGCGGCTCGACATAGCTCGCCAGCACCTTGAAGGCGACCATGACGGGGACGGCCAGGAACATTCCCACGACGCCCCAGATCCAGCCCCAGAAGGCCACCGACAGGAACACCGCGGCGGCATTCATCTCCAGGCGCCGTCCGACGATCATCGGGGTCACAAGCTGCCCCTCGACCGTCGTGCAGGCGAGATAGACAAGGACCGGCGCGAGCGCGTTGGACAGGCTGCCGAATTCGGCCAGCGCAATGACCCCAACAAGGAACATGCCGAGAAGCGCGCCGATATAGGGAATGAAGTTCAGGAGCGTCGCCAGCGCGCCGAAAATGATCGGCGTCGGCATGCCGACCCACCAGAGCAGCGTGCCGATGATGACACCGAGTGCGATGTTGATCAGCGTGATGGTGAAGAGGTAGCGCGACAATTCACGCTCGATCTCGTGGGCGATGTTAAGTGCCCGTTTCTTGTCCGCCAGTGTCGGCATGGCGCGCACGAGCTTCTGGTAGAACAGGTCGCCGGAGGCGAGCAGAAAGTACAGGAATACCAGCGAGAAGCCGACCGAGGCGAGGATCTGCGGCGCAGCCGAGGTGACGTTGTCGAGAAGACCGGGATTCTTGACGACCACTTCTTCAGGCTCGTCGTCGTTCAGCCGGTTCTCGTCACCCCCTGCGTCCTCGACGTTCTCCTGGGCTGCCTGCAACCTCGCGAAGCGCTCCTGAACCGAACGCAGTTCCTTGTCCACGGCCTGGGCGTAGCGCGGCGCATCGTTGACGATGTTCGTGATGGGGTCGCTCAGCATGTAGAAGCCGAAGACCAGCGTCACCATCGCACCGACGACCAGCACGAGGGCCGAGACCGGCTCCCAGATCTTCAGCCGCCGACGCATGAAGCGTACCACCGGGCTCATCACCAGCGCAAAGAGCAGCGCGATGATCACCGGCAGGACGAAACTCGCCGTCAGGTACAGCGCGCCGAACAGAAGTATGAAGAAGATGCCGATCAGGGCCCAGCGCGGACCGGCCTCGAAATGCTGATTGGTGACCAGACCGATCGTCGGCGACCCCGTTGCAGGCCGCTTCTCCTTGCGCGCCTCACTAGCTCGTTCAGTCAAGGCGCATCCCCCGGAGTCAGACCAGCACCAACGGCCTGATCAAGAACAGGTTCCCCGCCCGTGAGCGATATCCAGCGACATTTCGCCGATCGCGCAGAAACCATTTCGGAGGCCCGGCACCGACCCGACGCCGGCGGATCAGTGGAGGATCTGCGACAGGAAGAGCTTGGTGCGCTCGTGCTGGGGGTTGGTGAAGAACGCCTCGGGCTCGTTCTGCTCGACGATCTGGCCGGCATCCATGAAGATGACGCGATTGGCGACCTGCCGCGCGAAACCCATTTCGTGGGTCACGCACAACATCGTCATGCCCTCCTCCGCAAGGCCGACCATGACGTCGAGAACTTCCTTGATCATCTCCGGATCGAGCGCCGAGGTCGGCTCGTCGAACAGCATGATCTTGGGGCTCATGCACAGCGAGCGGGCGATGGCGACGCGCTGCTGCTGGCCGCCGGAGAGCTGCCCCGGATATTTATGCGCCTGCTCCGGGATCTTGACCCGCGAGAGGTAGTGCATCGCCACCTCCTCGGCCTTCTTCTTGGGCATCTTGCGAACCCAGATCGGCGCCAGCGTGCAGTTCTCGAGAATCGTCAGATGCGGGAACAGGTTGAAGTGCTGGAACACCATGCCGACCTCGCGCCGGACCTCGTCGATCTTCTTCAGATCGTTGGTCAGCTCGATGCCGTCGACGACGATGCGGCCCTTCTGGTGCTCTTCCAGCCGGTTGATGCAGCGGATCATCGTCGACTTGCCGGAGCCGGAGGGTCCGCAGACGACGATCCGCTCCCCCCGGTGCACCGTCAGGTTGATGTCGCGCAGCACGTGAAACTCGCCGAACCACTTGTTCACGCCGAGCAGTTCGACGGCGATCTCGTCAGAGACCGCCATGCGATTGGTGGCGTCCGGCTGGGTGTCGATATCGACGGCCATGGAAGGATCCTTCAGCTCTTGTGTCCGGTATCCAGTCGCCGCTCGGTGTAGATCGAGTAGCGCGACATGGAAAAGCAGAACAGCCAGTAAATGAATGCGGCGAAGACAAGCCCGGTCGCCGGCGTGCTCGGGGTGATCCAGTCCGGATCGTTGAAGCCGCGCCGGACCGTCCCGAGAAGGTCGGCCAGCCCGATGATGTAGACCAGGCTCGTATCCTTGAAGAGCCCGATGAAGGTGTTGACGATGCCGGGGATCACCATGGTGAGCGCCTGCGGCAGGACGATCATCCGCATCTTCTGCCAGTAGGTCAGCCCCATGGCGTCGGCGCCCTCGTATTGTCCCTTTGGGATCGCCTGCAGGCCGCCACGGATCACCTCGGCCATGTAGGCGGCCGAGAACAGCGCAACGCCGACCAGCGCCCGCAGGAGCTGGTTGAAGCTGACACCCTCCGGCAGGAACAGCGGCAGCATGAAGTTCGCCATGAACAGGACGGTGATCAGCGGCACGCCGCGCCAGAATTCGATGAACACGATGCAGAACAGCCGCACCGCCGGCATCGTCGAGCGTCGCCCGAGGGCCAGCAGAATGCCGAGCGGCAGCGAGGCGGCGATACCGCTGACCGCCACGACGAGGGTCACCATCAGCCCGCCCCACAGATTGGTGGAGACCTCCTGCAGCCCGAAATCGCCGGTCATCAGCACGATGAAGGCGATCGCCGCGATGGTCGGCATCAGCAGGCCTAACAGCCCCACGCCTTCCGAGCCGGCACGAAATCCGGTCCAGACGGCCAGGACGATGGCCAGCAGCGCGGCGAGGAATGCCACCACCGAGAGGATGGAAAACCGGTATCCGAGGAAGCGGAACAGATCGGCATCGACGGCGGCGGAGACGAGCAGCAGCAGAAACGAGACCCCGGCGAGACCGACCGCGATCTTCATCGGCGGATGCGAGACATCCACGTCCGGCTTCGCCAGGGCGCTGCTCAGCGTGGCGATGGCCGCAACGAGGAAGATCAAGGCGACCGTGCCGCCGGCGAAGCTGAACTCGCCGCCCGTCAGCAGAACGAGCGCCACGAACGGAAACACCCCGAACAGCAGGATCGCGTTCAGCCGCTTGTGCGGCACCCGCGGGATCGCCAGCCCGGCGGCCAACAACGCCAGCAGAACCACGGTCAGATCGATGCGCCAGCGCGCGCCGAACGGGTAGACGCCATACATGAACTGACCGAACTTGGCGCTGACGAAGGCCCAGCAGGCCCCGCCATGGCCGCCCTCCTCGGGGAGGCACGCCGTGCGATCCTCACCCGTGAAGACGGCGCTGAACCAGGCCCAGTCGACGATCTTGAGTGCGGCCCAGACGATGAACGCCCCGGCGAGGATGCTCAGGACCGTATCGATGGGCGTGGCGAAGAGGTTGCGTCGGACATTGCCGATGAACCCGACCTCGCTGGGCGGCGGCGGCAGCGGCAGCTTTTCCTCGGTCGAGACGAAACGGGCGACTTGTTCTTCCATGGTCTATTCGCCCCCGGTCATCGCTCGACGAGCGCCATTTTGGCATTGAACCAGTTCATGATGAGCGACACCGTGATGGACAGGCCGAGATAGACCGTCATCCAGATCACCACGATCTCGATCGACTGGCCGGATTGGTTGAGGACGGTCGAGCCGACGGCGACGAGTTCGGGATAGCCGATCGCCAGGCCGAGCGACGAGTTCTTGGTCAGGTTGAGATACTGGCTGGTGAGCGGCGGAATGATCACCCGGAAGGCCTGCGGCACGACCACCAGCCGCAGCAGCTTGCCGCGGGTGAGCCCGAGGGCCGACGCAGCCTCGGTCTGGCCCTTGGATACCGACAGGATGCCGGCCCGCACGATTTCGGCAACGAAGGCCGCGGTGTAGATCGACAGGGCAAGCCACAGCGCAATGAATTCCGGACGGACCTGGATGCCGCCCGCCAGATTGAAGCGGGTCGCGGTCGGGTACTCCAGTGTCGCCGGGATGCCCGTGACGAGAAACACCAGGACCGGCAGGCCGAGAATCATTCCCATGGCGGGCCAGAGCACCGGCAGGCGCTCGCCCGTGGCGAACTGCCGCTTCCTGCTGTGTCGTGCATAGAGAATGGTCCCGACGATTCCGATGGCCAACGCTGCCACCGTCGCCCAGGCGAGCGGTTGCAACAGGACGGCGGGAATCTGCAGGCCGCGATTGGTGAGATACACACCGACCGGGCTCTCTTCGACGCCACGCGGACCGCTGAGCACCGACAGAACGCCGAAATACCAGAACAGGATGACGAGCAGCGGCGGGATGTTGCGGAACGTCTCGACATAGACGGTCGACAGCGACCGGATCAGGAAGTTGCGCGACAGGCGGCCGATACCGACCAGGAACCCGACGATGGTTGCCAGGATGATGCCGCTGATCGCCACGACGAGCGTGTTCGCGATGCCGATCAGCAGCGCGTCGGCATAGGTGGCATTGCTCGAATAGGCGAAGGGCGTGATGGCGATATCGAAGCCGGACCGCTCGTCGAGAAAGCCGAAGCCGGACGCGATGTTGGCAGCCGCAAGGTTGCGCGCCGTGTTGTCGACGATCCACCAGGTGAAGAGCGTCAGCCCGATCACCAGGCTGACCTGGATCACGATGCTGCGGACGGTCGGATTGTTCAGGAAACGAGCCCCGCCGCCCTGACGCGGCACCGAATGGGTTTCGACGGTCATCTACGCTCCCGGGCGTTACGGAAAGTGTCGATCCCCGGCCGCCGCTGGGGCAGTGGGCCATGCCGGGCAGGCCGGACGCGCGAAGCGCCCGGCCCGGCTTTCGAAGCTTAGCGGATCGGCATGCCGTACTGCAGGCCGCCCTTGGTCCACAGGGCGTTCTGGCCGCGGGCGATCTCGAGCGGCGTCTCGACGCCGATGTTGCGCTCGAAGATCTCGCCGTAATTGCCGACGGCCGTGATGACGTTGACGGCCCAATCAGCCGGCAGCCCGATGGACTCGCCGAAGTTCTTGTCCTGTCCGAGAAGACGACGGATTTCCGGGTTCTCCGAGGTCTTCATCTCTTCGACGTTCTCCTGGGTGACGCCCAGTTCCTCGGCGTTCAGCAGCGCGTTATGCGTCCACTTCACGACGTTGAACCACTCCGTGTCGCCCTGGCGCACGGCCGGGCCGAGCGGCTCCTTGGAGATGATCTCCGGAAGGATAACGTGCTCTTCGGCATTGCCCATCTCGAGGCGCGAGGCGGCAAGGCCCGACGCGTCGGTGGTCAGCACGTCGCAGCGGCCGCTGTCATAGGCCGAGTTCACGTCCGACTGGGACTCGATGACGACCGGGTTGTAATCCATGTTGTTGGTGCGGAAATAATCCGCCAGGTTCAACTCGGTGGTCGTGCCGCTCTGCACGCAGACCGTCGCGCCGGACAGTTCGAGCGCGGAATTCACGCCCAGATCCTTCTTCACCATGAAGCCTTGACCGTCATAGTAGTTGACGCCGGCGAAGGTCAGGCCGAGCGTCGTGTCGCGGTCCATCGTCCAGGTGGTGTTGCGGGCCAGCATGTCGATTTCGCTGTTCTGAAGCGCCGGGAAGCGCTGAACGGCCGAAAGCGGCGAATACTCGACCTTGGACGGATCACCGAAGACGGCTGCGGCTACCGCCTTGCAGTAGTCGATGTCCAGACCCTGCCAGGCGCCCTGATCGTTCTGCGACGCGAAGCCCGGCAGACCCGTGTTTACGCCGCAGCGCAGCACGTCGCGATCCTTGACGGTCTGAAGCGTCTGAGCGGAGGCACCGCTGACTGCCAGTCCGGCAACCGAGAGGCCGAGTACGGCGGTCAAAAGTCTGAGTGTCATCAGGAAACCTTTCCAGGCATGGATTTGAGTTTAACTCTTGTCGTTAGCGAGGAAAGATGCGCCTACCTTAGCTTGAACCGCTTCGGTCACGCATCTTCACGTAGCGCCGACGATCACATGTCATAAATTTGGGCAGGTCAAGCAGGTGATGTTTTTTTCCTATCGATTCTGACCATTACGGCAATCTACGCATTACGAACAATCAGGAAGACTAAAAATTGAGCACCAGCACACCGAAGACCCCGGTCCAGCCGGGCATCCACACGCAGCTCACCCATGGCCCGTTCGATCCCCATACCCAGCATGGCTTTGTCAATCCGGCGGTGATGCACGGCTCCACCGTGTTGTTCCCCACGGCCAGGGAACTGAAGAACCGAGCGCGCGCGCCGTTCAGCTACGGCCTGTCGGGGACCCCGACGACCAAGGCTCTCGAAGACCAGTTGAGCGAACTCGAGGGGGCCACCGGCACGATCGTCGTCCCGTCAGGACTGGCCGCTGTCACCGTGCCGTTGCTGGCGTTCCTGTCGGCGGGCGACCACTGCCTGGTGGTGGATTCGGTGTATTTCCCGACCCGCCGCTTCTGCGATGGGACGTTGCGGCGCATGGGCGTCGACGTGGAATATTACGATCCGCATATCGGCGGCGGCATCGCCGAACTGATGCGCCCCGAGACCAAGGTCGTCTTCCTCGAGGCGCCGGGCTCCAACACCTTCGAGATCATGGACGTCGCCGCCGTCTGCGCCGCGGCCCATGCCGGCGGCGCGGTGACCATGCTCGACAACACCTGGGCGACGCCGATCTTCTTCCGGCCACTCGATCACGGCGTCGACCTGTCGATCCACGCGCTGACGAAATATCCCGGCGGCCATTCCGACCTGATGATGGGCAGCGTGTCGGCCAACGCGACGACCTTCGCGCAACTGCGCGACACGCAGATGCAGATCGGCGTCAACGGCGCACCCGACGACACCTATCTCGTGCTGCGCGGTCTGAAGACGATGGGCATCCGGCTCGAGCGCCATCAGTCGTCCGCGCTGGCGCTGGCCGAATGGCTGGAAGGGCGCGACGACGTCCTGCAGGTCCTGCACCCGGCCCTGCCCTCCTTCCCCGACCACGCGCTCTGGCGCCGGCAGTTCAAGGGGGCGAGCGGGCTGTTCGGATTCGCGCTCGACGGCAACGCGGAGGCGACCGAGCGTTTCCTTGATGCGCTGAACGTCTTCGGGCTCGGTTATTCCTGGGGCGGCCACGAGAGCCTGGCCGTTCCCGCCGCGCTCGCCGACCGGACCATCGCCAGGGGACCGGCCGCCGGCTCGCTCATCCGGCTGCAGATCGGGCTCGAGGACGTTGCCGACCTTCAGGCCGATCTGGAGGCCGGCTTCGCGGCAGTCGCGGCCGGCTGATCCTGCTCGCACCCGGATCCGCGAAGCCTGGCGTGCCTTGTGCGTCCCGTCGGACACGCGGCGCTCCAGGTAATGCGGAGCCGACGCCTCGCCCTGCCCGAAAACGACAGGAAGCGGCCTTGCGTGTCAGCCGATGGCGCGGACGTAGGACGGCAGTCCCCGTGGGACATTGGTGCATCCGTGGAAGACGCGCACGTCCACCCGCGGATCGTCCTGTGCATATTCGTAGTCTATCCCCAGCATGTTCATCACGCTGGCCGGGTGGCGGAAGTCGCCCGCCATGGCCGCCTTGCACTGATCCACCAGGATCGTCGAACGTGACTGAAACATCGTCTGCCTCCAAGTGTGGTCTGCATGCCGATGATGCCCACACCCTCCTCTCTAGCCGATGAAGATTGATGGTGGCTGGAACGTGAAGGGCGCGAAAGCGATCATACGCCCGGAAACCCCTGCAACCTGTGCCCGACGCGCCGCATTGGCCGGGGAAAATGCTCCCTGAAGCCGGCCGGTTGACGGAGCATGCCGCAAATGTGTCCCCGGCGCTTGACCGGCCTGCGTCGATCCGGCACTCCGGTACCCACCTCCGGGCGTGCCTGCACGTGCGGCGGATCCATTCTGAGGAACAATTGGAAGGAGAGGTGGGACAACTCCGGTCGGAGCGTGAAGGCTATCGATCGGCGTACGAAGAAGTGCAGCCGCGTCTCAACTATCTTCGAATGGTCACCGGTCCCGTCTCGCGCGAGGAGATAGATCCCTCTTTGATGGGCAAGCCGAGCATCATGGTTGTGACGCTGCCCAAGAGCGGAACGGTCTATATTACCCAGGCTTTGCGCCAATCACTCGGCTACGACTTTACGTCGGTAATGGTCACTCCGACTTTCCCCAAGAACATCGTATGGGAATCGATGGCGGTTGATTTTGCCAAAGGCGGAATGGTCTCCGCCTCCCACATGGAGCCCGATGTCGCCAATCTTGCCGCGCTGAAATATGCAGGAATTGACAAGGCAGTGGTCCATTTCCGCGACCGCGCGCGGCCCTTGCAAGCTGGTTTCACTTTCGCACAGCGTATGGTCAGAATCCCTCCGCGGAAGAGCGTCTCAGCCGGGTCGCCGTGGAAATGCCTGCCGAGTTCCTCTCCCCTCCACGGGTCAAGCAGATAGATCACTTCATCGAGTCATTTTGTCGGCCCTGCATCAACTGGATGGTCGACTGGCTCGATATCGTCGATCGGGACCCTGCGTTCGAACTGTTGCTGAAGACGCATGACGAACTGCGGGGACAGGAGGATTCCTACCTTCGCTCCATTCTCGACTTCTATGAGATCGACGCTCCGTTGAAACTGGTCGAGAAATCGAAAGCGACGCATTTTCGCAGGGGTGACAGCAGCAGTTGGCGGGAGGATATGACCGAGACGCAGATGGAGCGTCTGGCGTCGATGATCCCCAATGTGCTTCGCGAGCGTTTCGGCTGGCACTGAGAATGCTGCGCGAGTGACGCCGTCAGGATCGCCGTTCCAAGTAGCCGCTGCGATCGAGATAAGCGATCACCTGGTGTGCCAGGGCTTCTGGCTCACCGGTACCTGCGCTCAGACGGATTTCCGGGTTCTGCGGCGCCTCGTAGGGGCTGTCGATCCCGGTGAAGTCCTTGATCAGCCCGGCGCGGGCGCGCTTGTACAGACCCTTCGGATCGCGCTGCTCGGCGATGGTCAGTGGCGTGTCGACGAAGACGTCGATGAACTCGCCATCGTCGAAAAGCTCCCGCGCCATCCGGCGGTCGGATCGGAACGGCGAGATGAACGAGGCGAGTACGATCAGGCCGGCATCCACGAACAGCCTCGCTGCCTCGGCCACGCGGCGGATATTCTCGACCCGGTCGGCGTCGAAGAATCCGAGATCGCGGTTGAGACCATGGCGCAGATTGTCGCCGTCGAGGAGATAGGTGCGCCGGCAGCGCTCGAACAGGCGCTTTTCGACGAGATTGGCGATCGTCGACTTGCCCGCGCCGGACAGGCCCGTGAACCAGATCACCGCCGGCGTCTGGCCCATGGCGGCTGCGCGTCGCCGCTTGTCGAGATCGAAACTCTGCCATCGGACATTCGTCGCGGGGGAGCGTCCGAATGCGGTCATGTCGCTGCTTCAGCCTCGGCAGGCGTAGACCGGCTGGGCCCGTGCGATGGCCGAGCACTCACCTTGAGACCAGCCACCGACGGCAACTCAGCTCGTGTGTGGACGCCCCCCGGAATGCAAGCGGTTTTTAGCTTTGGAATGAGCAATGCGGTCGAGTTCCGTCGTGTGTCCGGCCTCATGATGCGGCTTTCATACGCCGCGGGCCCTTATGGATAGTTCGAAGATCGGGTCCAATTCGACTTTGCGCGCTTGAAGCGCTCCGAGCTAACCTGGTTTTCCCGATCCCGTCCTTTTCGACTGTTCGCCCATAAACCTCCGCTCAGAACCGCCGCATTCCCGACGTCTCCAGCCTATCGCCTTCAGGCGGCGGCCGGAGCCCGGTACGCCCCACCGCGGGTCATCAGAGCCCAAGCGATACGAGCGATCTTGTTCGCCAGCGCGACCGCGACCAGCATCTTCGGCTTTCGCGCCAGCATACGCGCGAGCCACGAACCATCGGGTGCTCCTCGCCGCGCCGCCAGTTGAACCACGGACATGGCGCCCATGATCAGAAGGCGCCGCAAATCACGCTGACCCATTTTCGATGTTTTGCCCAGCCGCGTCTTGCCGCCAGTAGAGTTCTGCCTGGGCGTAAGCCCCAACCAGGCGGCAAAATCGCGCCCTTTCATAAATGTCGAAGCCGGCGGAGCGAGCGCTGCGATTGCGACCGCACAGATCGGGCCGATACCGGGTATCGTCATCAACTGACGTGAGGCTTCGTGCGAGCGCGCGATGACCTTGAGATGCGCACTCAACGTATCGATCCGTTCGTCCAGCATGGCGAGATGATCCAGAAGCTCCCGGCCCAGATCGATGACCAGCTGCGGAAGGGGCCTGTCCGGGTCGTTTAGTGCCAGCGCAAGCTGACCGATGTGCGAAGTTCCTTGAGGCGCGATCACGCCGTATTCCGCGAGATGACCGCGCAGCGCGTTGATCGTCTGGGTTCTCTGAGTGAGTAAAAGATTACGAGTTTTGATCAGCATCGCCTGGCTCTGCTTTTCCGCACTCTTGACGGAAACGAAGCGCATCGTCGGCCGAGAGGCCGCTTCGGCGATTGCCTCCGCATCAACTACATCGTTCTTCTGCCGTTTTACGAACGGCTTCACATATTGAGGGGCGATCAGGCGCACGTCGTGGCCGAGTTTCCCGATCTCCCGTCCCCAGTGATGAGCGCTCGCGCAAGCCTCCATCGCCACTATGCAGTCCGCCCTGAATAATGGCTAAGCCGTTGAAGCGACGCACCCGGAAAGACGTTTGGACGTATGCGGTTTCGCCGTTTTTGGCTGGCTTGCTTGCAGGAACCAGACAAGCCAA
>NZ_JAZHLI010000030.1:0-53963 GCF_036549475.1 Aurantimonas sp. A2-1-M11
CGTTCCCTTGCCATCGACGATCTCCGCTCCGCCCTGACCGCAGCCGGGGCCCATGGAAAAGCGTGCGCCACCTAGGTGGCGCACGTTGTCATCGGGTCTAATCTGCCGGAACGGCTGCCGGCGCGGTGCCCGGCGTTGCGGCAGGCTCCTCCGTGACGACGGGGACGGTCTCGGCCTCATCGTCGAATGCACCGAATGCCCAAGCCAGCAGGAGCAGGCCGAGAATGACAGCGAGGGCGATGCCGATCATCTTGCCCATGCTGCTCTTTTTTTCGGTAGTGGTCACTTTCGGATCACGGTAGTTGCTCACGGATATATTCCTTTGTCAGATTTCTGTCGCTGTGTCGGGATCAGTTGCCGCTCATCGGAGAATGCCGACGGTAGGAACGCAGGTTGGTATCGGCAAAGGCGGGATCTCTCTCACCCCGCAGAGCCGGATCGACGGTGCCACGGCCCGCATCGCTGTGCGCGAGCAGATCGTGCTCACGGAACTCTGCATCCCGAGCGTCAAGATTGTGGGCCTCGGCTTCCGGACGACGCATGATGGCCTGGATCCGTTCGACCCGGTCATCACCTGCATTGACCGAAACGACATAGTCGCCCTGACGGATGCTGGCCTGATAGGTCCGGGCATCCGCGTCCGGCAGATGCAGATCATGTATCTCGTCGTTGTAGCGACGATCGTCGCCGCCTACGGCATCGACACCGCGATCATGATCGGGAATCACGTGGATGTGGCTGCTCGAAACGCCCTCGGCCTCGAGTTCCCTGCGAACCAGGTCTGCCACTGCGTGGGCACGGTAAACGGCTGTGATGTTGCGGTTCATATCGTTTCTCCTGAACATTGTTATCGTGTGGCTAATCCCCGGGATCTCTCCGGAGTTCCACTGCATTCAGGACGCATCCTGGGAACGATTCAGATTTGGTCGCCGCAGCGGTCAGATGAACGGCCCCCCAGTCGATGTCCGTCCGATCAGATCCGCGCCGTCCGTCGTGCAAGCGACAATCCGGGAGAGCACGGTCGGAACAATCCAGATCCGCCGTCGCCGAGAGACACTTCGGGCATTCCCATGGCTGGGAAGTCCCGAAAGCCGTTCCCGAATAACCCGAACTCGGTTCCGACATCCCAGTGCCTCTGGGCGCGCCCGGGCATTGCGTCAAACCACGCTGGGCGGTCGCAACGGCACCGGTCGCCGCGTGGATCGGGGTTTGCACGGTTCTCGAGCCTAGCCATCGGCAGTGGTGCACCGAGGCAGCCGCAACCATCAAACCGGTCCGTGAGGGACGCAAAAGAGAACGATCCACTGAAGCACTGAGCGGCTTGCCAGCGCATCGAGCCCGAAGGTTCACCCAGAACGGTCCGATCCTCGATCCATCCACGTTCGCCGGCCCCCGCGCTCGCCCGAAGATATTCCGTGAGGCCCTTGAGCGTCCGTCGGGATCAACATCAGCGCATCTCAGGGCATTCTTCTGCCCTCCTTTCGCCCGGAGCGACGCTTCATTCCCGGGCACCACCAGCCCTTTCGGGCGCCAGGCCGCCTTTCCGAATTCACAGACATCCCATCTGCCGACAGCGAACTGCCGCGCGCATCTTCCAGCAATTGGCGCCGTTCTGCCGTTGTCGTCAGACAACGTTCGACCGGATCGCGTCCGGGTTGGTCTCGAATAGGGGCAGAGGGTCAGGAATTGCTGACGCATGGAATTGGTGCATTTTGCGTTGCACAATAGAGGATGACAGGCAATGTGAGCGCATGAGCCGTACCGCACTCCGGATCCTGATCATCGACGAAAACCGCATTCGCTCCGCGGTGATCGAGGAAGGATTGCGTGACGCGGGGCATGGCGAGGTCACCACGATCCACGAGGTGGCAGGCATTGCGCGGCGTATTGCCGAGATGGAACCCGACGTCATCGTCATCGACCTGGAAAACCCCAATCGCGACATGCTGGAAAGCATGTTCCAGCTCTCCCGTGCGGTGAAGCGGCCGATCGCCATGTTCGTCGACCGTTCCGACAGCGCCTCCATCGAGGCGGCGGTGGAGGCGGGCATCTCCGCCTATGTGGTGGACGGACTGCGCAAGGAGCGGGTCAAGCCGGTCATCGAGATGGCGATCAGCCGCTTCAATGCGTTTGCGCGCATGGCACGGGAACTCGAGGAAGCGCGTACCGAGCTCGAGAGCCGACGGCTGGTCGAACGCGCCAAGGGCATTCTGATGACCTCCCGCGGCCTGTCGGAGCAGGAGGCCTATGCGCTGTTGCGCAAGACGGCGATGAACCAGAACCGCAAAATCGCCGAGATCGCGCAGAGCCTGATTACGGCTGCCGACCTGCTCCGACAGGGAGACGAGACATGAGTGGACTCCACCGGGTCACTGCGGCCTTCCTGCCGCTTCTCGACAGTTCGCTGCTGGTGGCGGCCCATGAGAAGGGTTTCGCGGAAGCTGAGGGAATCGAGCTGTTTCTGGTGCGCGAGAATTCGTGGGCGAGCATTCGCGACCGCATGGCGGTCGGTCATTTCGATGCCGCCCACATGCTTGCGCCGATGCCCATCGCCTTCAATCTCGGCCTTGCCCCGCTGGCGGCCCGCACCATCGCGCCGATGGCGCTCGGCCTGGGGGGCAATGCCGTCACCGTGTCGCGCCGCCTGTGGGACGCGATGAAGCATGAAGGGGCCACCGACGGCTTCGATCCCGCTGAAGCGGGCAGGGCGCTTCGCGCGGCGATGGTGGCGCAGTCCGGTGCCGAGAGACCACGCTTCGCGGTGGTTCACCCGCATTCGGGGCACAATTACGAACTGCGCTACTGGCTCGCCGCCTGCGGCATCGACCCCGATCGCGACATCGAGATCGTCATCGTTCCCCCATCGCTGATGTCCGATGCCCTCGCGGCGGGGCGCATCGACGGATATTGCGTCGGGGAGCCGTGGAACACCGTTGCTGCGATCCGAGGCTGGGGACGGATCGCCACGACCAAGTCGATGATCTGGCGTTCCAGCCCGGAAAAGGTCCTTGGCGTTTCGGCAGAATGGGCCGATGCCAATCCGGAAGCGCTGGGCGGACTGTTGCGCGCGCTGTACCGGTCGGCCCAATGGTGCGGCGTTCCCGCCCATCACGCCGAACTCGCCGGCCTGCTGGCGTCGCCGGCCTATGTCGGCTGCCCGGTCGAATGGCTCATGCCGGCCCTGTCGGGACATCTGCACACCGGCGACGGCACGATCGTCCAGATCCCGGACTTCTTCATGCCGCATGCGCGGGCGGCCACCTTTCCCTGGAAGAGTCATGCGCTCTGGTTCTACAGCCAGATGGTTCGGTGGGGCCAGGTCGCGGCCAACCCACAGCACGAGGCGGTCGCGCGCGACAGCTACCGGCCGGATCTCTACCGAATCGCTTTGCGCTCGCTGGACGTCGCGCTGCCGGGTGCGAGCGCCAAGGTCGAGGGGGGGCTGACTACGGCCACTCCCGTCGGATCGGCCGGTGCCAGCCTCATCCTCGGGCCGGATGGCTTTTTCGACGGAAGGGTCTTCGACCCCGACCGGATCGCCGACTATCTCGCCCCCTGATCATCCGCGACAACCATCCGTCGAACGCTGATGCGGTGCACAAATCCTGTGCGGTTGCGCAGGCCGGGTGAACAGGTTTCGCGCAGATCGCGGAAGCCGGCCGTCGGGCGAGATCCATCAAGCGTCTGATTGCGAACGGCTAAATCAATCTCGGGGAATTTGGCACGGAACCTGCTTCAATCTGGCTGAGCCCAAAGCTGGGCCCGTAATTTCGCGTCCAACGACGGGCGCTCCAGGCAAAGCCGCCGACCAGGCCTTTCGCGACCCCGGATATCCGGGCGCGTGAGGCCTGCTCGGCGGCTTTTTGTTTTTCAGCCTAGGCACAGCCGATCTCAAGGCGACCGATGGAGCCAGAAATGACCGCAACCGCCAAACCTCACCAGATTCCCGACGGCTCAGCGACACGAGCCTTGTCGATGTCCACCGTCGCCTTCACCGTATGCTTTGCCGTCTGGACGATCTTTTCGATCATCGGCATCCGCATCAAGGACGATCTCGGTCTCAGCGAAACGCAGTTCGGTCTGCTGGTGGGAATGCCGATCCTGACCGGTTCGCTCGTGCGCATGCTGCTCGGCATCTGGACCGACCGTCTCGGCGGCAGGCTGGTCTACACAGGAACCATGCTCGCCGCCGCGTTGGCGACGTTCCTCCTGGCCTTCGCCACCACCTACGCGCAGATGCTGGTGGCCGCGCTGGGCGTCGGTCTCGCAGGCGGCTCGTTCGCGGTCGGCGTCGCCTATGTTTCGCGCTTCTATCCCGCCAGTCGTCAGGGCACGGCGCTCGGAATTTTCGGCGTCGGCAATGTGGGTGCGGCGGTCACGAAGTTCGTCGCGCCCTTCGTGCTCCTCGCCTGGGGGTGGCAGAGCGTGGCAATCGCATGGGCCTTGGCACTCGCGGCCATGGCGGTCGTCTTCTGGTTCACCACCGAAGACGATCCGGTGATCCGCCAGCGACGGCTGACCGGTGCGGCGCAGCCGCGCAGCTTCCTCGCCGAATTTGCCCCGCTGCGCGACCTGCGCGTCTGGCGCTTCGCGCTCTACTATTTCTTCGCCTTCGGTGCATTCGTGGCGCTAGCCCTCTGGCTGCCACGTTATCTCATCGGCGTCTACGGCTTCGATCTCGCCACGGCCGGCATGATCGGCGCCGCCTACTCGATCCCGGCCTCGATCTTCCGCGCCTATGGCGGGGTCCTGTCCGACCGCGTCGGCGCCCGCACTGTGCTCTACTGGACCTTCACGGTGTCGGCCGTCTGCTGTGCCATCCTCGCGATCCCGGCAACGGACTACAGCGTTCAGGGGATGAACGGACCGATCGTCTTCCACATGGCAATCGGCCCGGTCGCCTTCGTCGCCGTCGCCTTCGTGCTGGGCCTGTTCATGAGCTTCGGCAAGGCGGCCGTCTACAAGCACATCCCGGTCTACTATCCGCAAAATGTCGGCGCGGTCGGGGGCCTCGTCGGAATGATCGGCGGCCTCGGCGGCTTCTTCCTGCCGATCGCCTTCGGTGCGCTCAACGATCTGACCGGCATCTGGTCGAGCTGCTTCATGCTGCTCTTCCTCCTGGTGGCCGGGTGCTTCGCGTGGATGCATCTGGCCGTCCGACGCATGGAGAAGCGCGCCGAAGGGCCGACCGCGTCGCTTGCTCCGGCTGCTGAATGATGGATCAGGAGGCAATCAACATGACGCAGAAACTTGTCATCATCGGCAACGGCATGGCGCCCGGCAGGATGCTCGAGCATCTCCTGGAAGAGGCACCGGGTCGATACGACATCACCATCTTCAATGCCGAGCCGCGCGTGAATTACGACCGCATCATGCTGTCGCCGGTGCTGTCGGGGGAGAAGAGCTTCGAGGAGATCGTGATCCACGGCGACGGCTGGTACGTCGCCAACGGGATCACGCTCTACAAGGGCCACCGCATTGTCGCGATCGACCGCGACGCCAGGACCGTGACGTCGGACCATGGCGTGCGCGAGCCCTACGACAAGCTCGTCATCGCGACGGGATCGGTGCCGTTCATCATTCCGGTGCCGGGCAAGGACCTGCCCGGCGTTCTGACCTATCGCGACCTCGACGACGTCAATGCCATGCTGCTTGCCGCACAGTCGCGTCAGACAGCCGTGGTGATCGGCGGTGGCCTGCTGGGGCTCGAAGCGGCCGCCGGGCTGAAAGAACGGGGCATGGACGTCACTGTGCTGCACGTCATGCCGACATTGATGGAACGCCAGCTCGACCCGGCAGCCGGATACCTGTTGCAGAAGGCCGTGGAGGATCGCGGCATCACGGTCGTCACGCAGGCGAACACACGGCAGATCGTCGGAGACGGCAAGGTCGAAGGCGTGGAACTCGACGACGGGACGGTGATCCCCGCCACCCTGGTGGTGATGGCCGTCGGCATCCGGCCCAGCGCCGCCTTGGCCAAGGATGCCGGCCTGACGGTGAACCGGGGCATCGTCACGGACAACCGGATGCGCACGTCGGATCCGGACATCCTGTCCCTCGGCGAATGCGCGGAAGTGGGCGGTCACGTCTATGGGCTCGTCGCCCCTCTCTATCGGATGGCGAAGATTGCTGCGTCGACCCTGCTCGATGGGGCCGGCGAGCGCTTCGTTCATGTCGACACGCCGACCAAGTTGAAGGTGACCGGCATCGACCTCTACTCCGTCGGTGACTTCGCGGATGGCGACGACCGGGAGGAGATCGTCCTGCGCGATGCGTCCGCGGGCATCTACAAGCGCGTCGTGCTGAAGGAGGGCCGCATCATCGGGACGGTGCTGTTCGGCGAGACGGCGGATGGCGCCTGGTTCGCCGACATGCAGAAGAAGCAGACGGACATTTCCGGGCTGCGCGACACGCTGATCTTCGGGCAGGCCTATCAGGGGGGGACCTCCGCGGACCCTTTGTCGGCCGTTGCGGCACTGGCGGATGATGCGGAAATCTGCGGCTGCAACGGCGTCTGCAAGGGCGCCATCGTCTCGGCCATCGCGTCGAAGGGGCTGTCCTCGCTCGATGAGGTCCGTTCGCATACGAAGGCGTCGGCTTCGTGCGGCACCTGCACCGGGCTGGTCGAGAAGCTGATGACGCTGACGCTGGGCGACAGCTACAATCCGGAGGCCGTCCAGCCGGTCTGCGGGTGCACCGATCTCGGCCATGACGAGGTCCGTCGCCTGATCAAGGCGAAGCATCTGCAGACGATCCCGGCAGTCATGCAGGAACTGGAGTGGAAGACCTCCTGCGGCTGCGCCAAGTGCCGGCCCGCCCTCAACTACTATCTTGTGGCCGACTGGCCGGACCAGTATGCCGACGACTACCAGTCGCGCTTCGTCAACGAGCGCGTACACGCCAACATCCAGCGGGACGGCACCTATTCGGTCGTGCCCCGCATGTGGGGCGGCATGACCTCGTCGAAGGAACTGCGCGCCATAGCCGACGTGGTCGACAAGTTCGCGATCCCGGCCGTCAAGGTCACCGGCGGCCAGCGCATCGACATGCTCGGCATCCGCAAGGAAGACCTGCCGGCCGTCTGGGCCGATCTCGGCGAGGCCGGCTTCGTCTCGGGCCAGGCCTACGCCAAGGGCCTTCGCACGGTGAAGACCTGCGTCGGCACCGACTGGTGCCGCTTCGGCACGCAGGACTCCACCGGCCTCGGCATCCGCATCGAGAAGTTCATGTGGGGATCGTGGACACCGGCCAAGGTGAAGATGGGGGTGTCGGGCTGCCCGCGAAACTGCGCCGAGGCAACCTGCAAGGATGTCGGCGTCATCTGCGTCGATTCCGGCTTCGAGATCCACTTCGCCGGGGCTGCGGGTCTCGACATCAAGGGTACTGAAGTTCTCGGCATGGTGAAGACCGAGGACGAGGCGCTGGAGGTGATCGTCGCCCTCACGCAGATGTACCGCGAACAGGGCCGCTATCTCGAACGCATCTACAAATGGGCCCGCCGCGTCAGCACCGACGAGATCAGGCGGCAGGTTCTCGATGATCGGGAGCGTCGCAAGGCCTACTACGATCGCTTCGTCTTCAGCCAGAAATTCGCTCAGGTCGACCCCTGGTCGGAACGCGTGTCCGGAAAGGACAAGCACGAGTTCCAGCCGATGGCGGCGGTCTCCCTCCAGCCGGCGGCGGAGTAAGTCATGAACTGGCACGATATCGGCACGATTGACGACATCCCCGTTCGGGGCGCGCGGTGCGTGACAACGCCGCAAGGCCGAATCGGCGTGTTCCGCACGGCCGATGACACCATCTACGCGATCGAGGATCACTGTCCGCACCGCGGCGGCCCGCTCAGCCAGGGGATCGTCCACGGCGCATCCGTGACATGCCCCTTGCACAACTGGGTATTCTCGCTCGAGACCGGCCATGCGCAGGGTGCGGACGAGGGAGCGGTCCGGACCATCCCCGTCCGGCTGGTCGAAAGACGCATCTCGATCGGCCTCGGCCGGGCCCTGATGGCGGCGGAATGACCGGGGCCGACAATGCGCCGGTCGCCGAGGCGAGGACGACCTGCCCTTATTGCGGGGTGGGTTGCGGCGTGCTGGCGCGGGTCGCCGCGGACGGCGAAGTGACAGTCCGCGGCGACCCCGATCACCCGGCGAATTTCGGCCGGCTGTGCTCCAAGGGCGCTGCGCTGGGCGAGACCACGGGCGTCGCCGGTCGGCTTCTGGTTCCTGAGATCGGCGGCCGTGAAGCATCGTGGGACGACGCGCTCGACCGGGTTGCCAGCCGCTTTCGGGAGACGATCGCGCGGCACGGGCCGGNTGGTTCCTGAGATCGGCGGCCGTGAAGCATCGTGGGACGACGCGCTCGACCGGGTTGCCAGCCGCTTTCGGGAGACGATCGCGCGGCACGGGCCGGATTCCGTCGCGTTCTATGTCTCCGGCCAATTGCTGACGGAAGACTACTACGTTGCCAACAAGCTGATGAAGGGCTTCATCGGCTCGGGCAATATCGACACCAATTCGCGGCTCTGCATGGCCTCGTCCGTGGCCGGTCACCGGCGCGCCTTCGGCGAGGACATCGTTCCCGGGGTCTATGCCGACCTGGAAGACGCCGACCTCGTCGTCCTGACCGGGTCGAACGCCGCATGGTGCCATCCCGTCCTCTATCAGCGGCTGCTCGCCGCCCGGCAAAAGCGTGGCACGCGTATCGTGGTGGTCGACCCTCGCCGGACTGCCACGGCCGACGAAAGCGACCATCATCTGGCGCTGGACCCCGGGACCGACGTCCTGCTCTTCAATGGTCTGCTCGCCCACCTCGCGCGAAGCGGCGCCGTCGACCGGGCTTTCGTCGATGGCGCCACGACCGGCTTTGCCGAAGCCGTCGCGGTGGCGAGTGCCGACGCAGCGTCACTGGCCGATGTGGCGGCTGGCTGCGGCCTTGCGGAAGCGGATGTGCGTCTCTTCTACGAGCTGTTCGCCGCTACGGAGCGGAGCGTCACCGTCTACAGCCAGGGTATCAACCAGTCCGCGCACGGCACCGACAAGGTCAACGCCATCATCAACTGCCACCTAGCGACCGGTCGCATCGGACGGCCCGGCATGGGACCGTTCTCGGTGACCGGGCAGCCGAACGCCATGGGCGGCCGGGAAGTCGGCGGGCTTGCCAACCAGCTTGCCGCCCATATGGGCTTCGACCAGCCCGACGACGTGGACCGGGTTGCGCGCTTCTGGGGCGCAACTGCGATTGCGCGGCAAGGGGGCCTGAAGGCGGTCGACATGTTCCGCGCGGCGGGGGAGGGCCGCGTCAAGGCGTTGTGGATCATGGGCACGAACCCGGCAGTCTCGATGCCCGATGCCGGCCGCGTGCGCGCCGCTCTCAAGGCGTGCGAGTTCGTCGTGGCCTCCGACGTGACCCGCACCGACACCACGCAATATGCCGACGTCGTGCTACCCGCTGCAGCCTGGGGCGAGAAGAGCGGAACCGTCACCAACTCGGAGCGCCGCATGTCGCGCCAGCGCGCCTTCCTGACCGCGGCGGGCAGCGCACGCGCCGACTGGCGGATCATTTGCGACGTCGCGCAGCGGATGGGGTTCGATGATGCCTTCGCCTTCGACGGACCGGCGGCCATCTTCCGCGAGCATGCAGCTCTCTCGGCCTATGAAAACGACGGTCAGCGTCTGTTCGATATCGGTGCTCTTGCGGGCCTGGAGGACGCGGCCTACGAGCGCTTCGCACCAGCAATCTGGCCGCTGCCGCAGCCGGGCGAACGGCCTGAGCGTCTGCTCGGGGAGGGACGCTTTCCGACACAAGACGGGCGCGCGCGTCTCGTCGCCGTGCGCCAGGAGGGCGTCGCGCTGGCGGTCGACGCCCAGCGCCCCATCGCGCTGAACACGGGCCGGTCGAGGGATCAGTGGCACACCATGACGAGGACCGGCCGGGTGTCCCGGCTCATGGCCAACACGCCAGAGCCGACGCTGGAGATGGCGCCGCAGGACGCGGCCCGCGAAGGCCTTGCCGATGGTGATCTTGCCCATGTGTCGAGCCGATACGGTTTCGCCCGCGCCAAGGTCAGCATCTCTGCGCGTCAGAAGACCGGCACCGCGTTCCTGCCGATGCACTGGAGCGGCCAGTTCGCCGCCAATGCCGGCGCCGGTTCGCTTTCCACGCCGCTGACGGATCCGTTCTCGGGCCAGCCGGAACTGAAGAACGTGCCGGTGCGCATCGTGCGCGAGGCCGTCGCCTGGACCGGTGTCCTGATGACCCGGCGCGACCTGCGGCCCACCGGCTTCGTCCACTGGAGCCGGTGCCCGGTCGAAGGCGGCTGGGTCTATGAGCTCTGCGGCACGGAGACCGGCGGGCAGGGTATCCTGCTGTCGCGGCAGTTTCTCGATCGCTACCGCCGTGATCAACTGGTCGAGTACACCGACAGGCGCGGCCTTGCCTATCGCGCGGCGGCCGTGGATGCCGAAGGTGCCCTGGCAGAGGCGCTGCTCGTCGCACCATCAGGGCAACTGCCGCCGCGCGACTGGCTGGTGTCGCTGCTCGGCTCGCGTGCACCGCTCAGTTCAGGCGACCGGATGGCGCTCCTTTCCGGGCGCTCGCCAGTGCCAATGTTTCCAACGGGACGCATCGTCTGCGCCTGCTTCAATGTCGGGATCGCACAGATCGCGGCATCGGTCGCCCGAGGCTGCGACAGCGTTGCGGCGATCGGCGAAGACCTGCGCGCCGGCACCAACTGCGGCTCCTGCCGAAGCGAGATCGGGACCATCATCGCGGGCGCTCGCCTCGATGCTGCCGAGTGACGTGCCCTCACGCACGAAGCTCGGCCTTCTACCCTTTGAAGCGAGCGCGACCTGTGCCGGGGAAACAATTCCACGCTTCCGGCCGACCAGCGTTGGACCGTCTTCATGTCGGGATGGTCGTTGCAACGGCAAACGGCGTTGGAGCCAGTCACAGGGGCGTCTGGCCCTTCGACATCGATGGCGGGCGGATCCCCCCGTCTGAACCCGCCTCGATCCGCGGTCGACGACATGGCCATGGCTCGTCACCACTGACCGCGCAACCCCTTCAAACCCGATGGCCCAGCCACCTCAGGACACCGTACCCGGTTCGGGCTGCCGAAGCAGATGCGGCTTCGACTGGAAGACCCAGCCATCCTCGTAGCGATCAGTCCGATCACTGACGCGGCGTTCGGCGCGGTCACGGTCAAAGCCGAGCTTCACCAGCCGACCCGCTGAAGCCTGCAATGAACTTTGTGCAGATCACTTGAAGCGATCGAGATCTCATGGTGATCGCTCGAGATTGAGATATCCGGCGGCGAGGGGGGAGAGACCGCGACGACCGCTTAGAGGTGTCCAGCTCGCGTTGCTCTCTCGGTAAACGCGGGTTAGCGTTCGTCGGCACAGATAGCGGGAGAACGATTGGCATGACGACGTTCGACAGCGATCACGCAGCCGCCCTTCACCGCGAACTACACGCCCACCTGCCGTCTGATCCGGCCCTGCGCGTTAAGACGCTCGAGAGCCTTGCGGTCGAGCGGGGCATCGTTGCGCCGGAGACCATCGACGCGTGGATCGAGGCATTTTCCGACCACATCGGGCCAAAGCGAGGCGCGGCGGTCGTAGCGCGCGCCTGGACTGATTCCGGCTTCCGAGGAAGGCTGCTGGAGAACGCTGCCGAGGCGATCAAGGACTTCGATTTTCAGGGGAGCGCCACCGGTCACCTGAAGGCGGTCGAGAATACGGATGATCAGCACCATCTGGTCGTCTGCACGCTCTGCTCCTGCTACCCGTTCTCGATCCTCGGGATGTCGCCGGCCTGGTACAAGTCCGCGGAGTATCGGGCTCGTGCCGTGCGCGAGCCGCGCAAGGTGCTGGAGGAGTTCGGTGTGCTGCTGCCCGACAACATCGGCGTCCGTGTCTGGGACAGCACGGCGGAGTTGCGCTATCTCGTGATCCCGCAGCGCCCGGCCGGTACGGAGGATTGGGACGAGAGCCGGCTTGCCGCGATCGTCACGCGCAATTCGATGATCGGAACGCACCGCGACCTCACGACGGAGCCCGCCTGATGGACGGCATTCACGATCTGGGCGGGATCGAGGGCTTCGGCCCGGTGCCGGTGAAGACCGGCGACGCGGGTTTTCGCGACATCGCCGACTGGGAAAAGCGGATGTACGCGTTGTCTAAGTCCAACCTCGCGCCCGGCATCACCATCGACTGGTTTCGTCATGGCATCGAACGCATGGTTCCGGCCGAATACCTCGGCTTCTCGTACTTCAACAAGTGGTGCACGACGTACCTGATGCTTATGATCGACGATGGCGTGATCTCGATGGCGGAGGTCCGGCGCGGGCAGGTCGACGCGCCGGGTCCGATGCCGCAGCCCCTGATGGTGGACGACGTCCTCCGGATCAATCGCAAGGCCGACGCGCGCTTCGAAACGGACGCGCACGCCGGGCCGGCGTTCGCGACCGGCGACGTCGTGCGGACGCTGCGTCGGATGCCGAGTGGGCATACCCGGCTACCGCGCTATGCACGCGACAGGCAGGGCACCGTCCTTGCACATCATGGCAGCCATGCCCTGCCCGACGAGGGTGCGAAAGGCCGCCACATTGGTGAACACCTCTACAGCGTGGTGTTCACCGGTACGGAGCTCTGGGGCCCGGCGACGAACCCGCACGATAGCGTCACGCTCGATCTCTGGGAGAGCTACCTTGTTCCAGCCTGACGATCCTCTGGCGCCTCCCGGCCGGGTCTTCGACGAGCCGTGGCAGGCACAGGCTCTGGCGCTCGCGGACGCATTGGTTCAGCAGGGACGCTTCTCGGCGCTCGACTGGGCCGAGGCGCTCGGTGCCGAACTGAGCAAGGCAGAGGCGCAGGGCGGTCCGGACACGATGGAGACCTACTACCTCGCTGTTCTCGTCTCCCTCGAGCGACTGTGCGAGACGCGCGCAGGCATCTCAGGCACTGATCGCGCGCGCCGCCGGTCCGAATGGGAGGCGGCCTACCGGCGGACGCCCCACGGCGAGCCCGTTGAGCTCAGAGCCGACGGCCTTGATCCCCGCGCGGTCAGCCGTGGGGCCATGGGGAATTCGTATCAACAGTCAGCGGAAACCAGAGGCTCACCCAGAAGCGCCGCGGGGTCGGAAAAGGCTAGCGTTCCCGCTGTGGTCACAAGACGTCACCGACAGTAGGCCGCAGATTTGGCGGCAATCGGGAGCCTGGGCAGCGTGGACGCTCATACCGCTCACTTGGGGGGAGGGCGCTTCCATCCGTTGTCGCCGACTGCTTCGCGCCATAGTGGAAATCATTTCTGATTGCGTGGACGGGCCGAAGAACGAACCCGCTCGCGCGGGATGGGCGGCTTGGCCGTCTGACCCGGCCTGAGACGCCGGTCAGAAGAGAAGGTGGTTCGCCTGACCGCGACGCACTTGATCGCCTGCAAAACCAATGTCCCCGAGCAAGTGGTCGTTCGGTTCGAGCTGGCACCGGGCGACGACGCACCGGTGCCAGAAATTCAGCGTGCTGGACGCCACATCGCGAAGATCTCCGGATAGCCGGGGCTTTCGACGACGCCGATCGTCTCGAAGCCGAAGCGTCGGTAGAGCGGCACGCTGCGACGGCTGGTTGCTTCGAGATAGGCAGGCAGGCCATCGCGATCGGCCCGGGCAAGCCCGTGGGCGAGGAGCGTCGCCCCGATGCCTCGGCCCTGCGCCGCTGCGCGCACGCCGATGAAGGGCAGGTACCAGTGAGGCTCGTGCGGGTGCAGAGCCGCCTGGACCTCGAGGCCGTCGAGAAGCGCAGCCTTGCGGCGCTCGGGCGACGTCGCCTCCAGATGCGCCATCAGGGGGGCTGCATCCACCTCGGCGCCCGGCGCGAGCCAGAGCGCCGCGCCGGAGCATGCATATGCCGTATTTTGCTAGTATCGGACTGCCCGCGCCGAGGGAGTGGCGGGCGTGCCATGCAGTCAGGCGACGCTAAGGAGCTGACTTGCCGCGAGCGCGAGATCGCTGCCGCCTATGCGGGCGGTGCCAGCTATCGTGACATCGGCGCGCGACTCTTCATCGCGCCAGCGACGGTGCGCACCCATATCGGCACGATCTACCGCAAGCTCGGGGTGTCTTCCAAGATCGCCCTCCTTCGAACGCTGGAGCATGCGGGCCCTGCTGCTGCCTTTGCGGCCGAAGTCATCCGAGCCGCCCCAGTCAGAAGGGCGTCGATCGCCATCATGCCCTTCCAGGGGGACGATGCCGGGTGCGGCGCGCTGGCGCAGGGGCTGGTACAGGACATCATCGCCGGACTGGCGAAACTGCGTGCGGTGCGGGTGACGGCGCGCGGCTCGGTCTTCACGCTGGCGGAACGCGGGATCGCCGACCACGAGGCGGGACGCCTGCTTGCTGTCGACTACCTGGCGACGGGCACGGTCAAGCGCACCGAGGACCGGGTCTCGATCGCGATTCAGCTCGTCGAGACGCGTGCGGGAGATATCCTCTGGGCAGAGCGGCTCGACTGCGGTGGGCCCGAACTCTTCGAGGCCCTGGACCAGATCGGGCAGAGGATCGTCGGGGCGCTGGCCAGCGAGATCGAGATTTCCGAACGCAATCGGGCGCTCCTGAAGCATCCGGATTCGCTGGGCGCGTGGGAAAGCTTCCACCGCGGGCTCTGGCACATGTACCGCTTCACCAGAGAGGACAACGATCGCGCGCAGGCGCTGTTTCGCGAGGCCGCGGATATGGATCCGACCTATGCGCGTGCGCATGCCGGCCTCTCCTTCACCCATTTCCAGAACGCGTTCCTGCTGCGGCCTCAGGACCGGGAGCAGGAGGCGGAGCGTGCGCTCAAGACGGCCGGGCTCAGCCTTGCCGCGGACGAGCGGGACCCGACGGCGCACTGGGCGATGGGCCGTGCACTCTGGCTTGCCGGCAGTGACGGCGAAGCCGTTTCCGAGTTGCGGACCTCGGTGGATCTCAGCCCGAGCTTCTCCATGGACCACTACGCGCTCGCGTTCGTCAGCTGCCAGTCGGGCGACGCGGAGGCGGCGGTCACCGCCTCCGACCATGCTCGGGAGCTGAGCCCGTTCGACCCGATGCTCTTTGGCATGCTCGGAGCTCGAGCGATGGCGCTGTTCCGGCTCGGCGCGTTCGAGGAGGCGGCCGACGCGGCCGTCAGCGCCGCCTCGCGCCCGAACGCCCACGTCCATATCCAGGCGATCGCCGCCTTGTGCCTTGCCGCCGCCGGCCGGCTCGATCTGGCGCGATCCTATGCTGGCATCGTCCGCCGGAACGCTCCGGGCTACCGGATCGATGACTATTTCGCCGCCTTCCGCTTCCCGCTGGACGTGAGGGCGTTCTACCGGGAGCAGGCGGACTTGATCGGCTTCTGAGCGCCGGAAGCCGACGGTCGGCTTCCCGGAGGCTGCACGCCCCTCTCCAGGCATCGCAGCAGGGTTGATCTCGCACCTGCGAAGTGCCATGAAGCGTTCGCGCAAGGACCCAATCCGTTGGGCGATCTTCATGGCGCAGATCCCCGAACTCGTCGGCGTGCCCTCCATGACCTACGTCATGGTCGCGCTGGGCCTGGCGATCATCTATCTGTTTCCGCGCCTGACCACGGCGGTCCCGTCGCCGCTGGTTGCGATCGTCGTCCTGACCGCTGTCTCGCTGACCTTCGGGATGGACCTGCGCGTCGTCGGCGACATGGGCGAACTGCCCTCGACGCTGCCGTTCTTCCTGCTGCCCGACATTCCGCTGACGCTCGAAACGCTTCTGATCATCCTGCCCTATTCGGCAGCGGTGGCCGTGGTGGGTCTGTTGGAGTCGCTGATGACGGCGCAGATCGTCGACGACCTGACGGATACGGGGTCGGACAAGAATCGCGAATGCGTCGGCCAGGGCATCGCCAATACGGTAACGGGCTTTCTCGGCGGCATGGCGGGCTGCGCGATGATCGGGGCAGTCGATCATCCACGTGAAGTCCGGCGGACGCGGGCGCCTGTCCTCGTTTGCTGCGGGCGTATACCTGTTGTTCCTGATCGTGGTTCTCGGGGAGTGGGTGGCGATCATCCCGATGGCGGCGCTGGTGGCCATCATGATCATGGTGTCGATCGGCACCTTCTCGTGGAGCTCGATCAAGAACCTGCGAGAGCATCCGCGGCGCTCGTCGACCGTGATGCTGGCGACCGTCGTCACCGTGGTCTGGACCCACAATCTGGCGATCGGGGTGATCATCGGCGTGATGCTGTCGGGCGCCTTCTTCGCCTGGAAGGTCGCCCAGATCTTCCGCATCACTTCCGAATTGTCCGCGGACGGGCGCACCCGCACCTACCGTGTCACGGGGCAGGTGTTCTTCGCCTCCTCCGACCGGTTCGCGTCGTCCTTCGACTTCAAGGAGTCCCTCGACACGGTCGTCATCGACGTCGGCGCGGCGCATATCTGGGACCTGTCCGGCGTTGCCGCCCTCGACCGTGCCGTGCTGAAGTTCCGGCGCGAGGGCGCGGAAGTGGAGATCCGCGGCCTCAACGAAGCGAGCGCGACCATCGTCGACAAGCTTGCCGTCCATGACAAACCGGATTCGCTCGACCAGCTGTCGGCGCATTGAGGGAGGAAACATGACCAAGATCCTGGCCTGCGTCGATGGGTCGATATATGCCCAAAGCGTCTGCGACCATGCGGCCTGGGCCGCGACACGCATGCAAGTGCCCGTCGAACTCGTGCATGCGCTGGGTCGTCGCGAGACGTCCAGCAGCCATTACGACCTCAGTGGCAGTCTGGAATTCGGCGAGCGCGAGGCATTGCTCGCCGACTTGACGGAGCTCGACGAGAAGAAGTCGAAAGTCGCGGCGCGCCGCGGCCGGCTGGTTCTCGATCAGGCGGCAGCCCGGCTGACGGAGGATGGCGTGCCGGAAGTCGCGCAGCGTCTGCGGCACGGGGACATTGCCGACGCGATCGGCGACATGGAGGGCGATGCCCGCCTCGTCATCATAGGCAAGCGCGGCGAGGCCGCCGACTTCGCCAAGGGGCACCTGGGGTCCAACCTCGAACGGGTCATCCGGGCCTCGAAGAAACCGGTCCTGGTCGCCTCCCGGGCGTTCCAGCCGATCCGCCGCTTCATGGTCGCCTTCGACGGCGGGCGGAGTTCGCCCCAGATCGTCGAGCGGCTGATCGCCAGCCCGCTGCTGGTGGATGTGGCCTGCCATCTCTTCATGGTGGGCGAGCCCAGCGGCGACGCGGGAGAGCGGCTGCATGCCGCGCAGAAGCAGCTTCAGAACGCCGGCTACGACGTCACGGTCGGGACGGCCAGCGGCGACGCGGACGAGGTGATTGCCGAACGGGTCAAGCGCGACGAGATCGACCTCCTGGTGATGGGCGCCTACGGGCATTCGCGGATCCGGAGCCTGATCGTCGGCAGCACCACCACCCGGCTGATCCAGTCCTGCGCCATTCCGATGCTTGTCATCCGGTGACGGCGGCCGCGCAGCAGCCGCGGCGCGCCGACAACGAGCAGCGGGTCGCCGTCGTCTTCGACGGCGCCCATTGCGACAGGATGCGCAAGGCGCTCATCTGACTGCCTCCTGTGGCGAGGATTGACCGGCGCCCGTATCCCAGGGCCTCAGCCGCATCTCGGCCACGGCGGATGGTCGGATCGTCGTTGCGGCGTCAGCCCGCACAGCGCACGCACAGATGGGAGGCGGGTTCCACTTCGAGACGCCCCTCGGCAATCGCCTCGCCGCAATCCGTGCAATAGCCGAACTCACCTTCCTCGACCCGCCGCAGTGCAGCGTGAATGCGATGGATCCGGTCCCGCCGCCGCCGTTCCACGGCCTGCGCCATTTCCTGCACCTGGATCGCATCGATGCGGGCCACACGGCCGACGCTCTGCTGGTCGAGTTCCACCGGCGCCCGGCGGTCGGCCGTGCTAGCCGACAGGGCGATCAGTTCGGCAAACTCCTGCTCGAGGCGCGGCTTGAACCGCGCGATGCGGGCCAGTTCATCCGGTGTCGGTTGCATCGCTTGCTCCTCCTCGCATTCGTCGGGTCTCGCCGCACCTGCGATGTCGTCCGCTCAAAAGGGGCAGCGGCCAGGACGGTGTCGGCGACCGACAGGTCGGCATCGCCGGCGCGTCGCGCATCCGCCGGCACACCTGGTGCAGACGGGCAGCGGGCGTGACCGCAAGCTGAAAAGAGCATGGGGGCGAAGGTCCGGTCCAGTCGGATTCGGCAGAAATCCCGGCGGCGTGGAAGGCCGTGCGCGCCGGTCTTCCACGCCGCATCCATCCCGTCGCCTTGCGGCGTCCAATTTGTGTTGTCCTGCCCATCCACTAAGGTCCGATACATAAAAGTGGACGCCGTGAGCCGATATTTTGCCGAGCTGGATTACCGACCGACGCCGATCGGGGCGCTGACCCTGCGGCGGCGATGGCAGTTGTCGCTCGAGGTCGACGTCTACGAGATCAAGCTCGGGGACGAGCATTTGATGTCGAGCCTGTTCACGGCATCGGAGATCGCCCTGGCGGAACTGGGGATCGCGGCGCTGGCGGGCGACGATCTGGACATCGTCGTCGGCGGTCTCGGCCTGGGCTACACCGCGAAGGCGGCGCTGGACCATCGATCCGTCGGATCGCTCCTCGTGGTGGAGATGCTGGAGCCGATCATCGAGTGGCATCGCGACGGGCTGCTGCCACTGGGGCCGGTGCTCACCCGTGACCCGCGCTGCCGGATCGTCGAAGGCGACTTCTTCGCCCTTGCCGCCTCCGGGACCGGCTTCGACCCGGACAGGCCCGGCCGGCAATTCGACGCCATCCTGGTCGATATCGACCATTCGCCCGATGCGCTGCTGGACGCGCGCAGCACCAGCTTCTACGGGGCCGAGGGCATGCGGGCGCTGGCGGCGCATCTCAAGCCGGGCGGTGTCTTCGGCCTGTGGTCGGACGACGCACCCGATCCCGTATTCACCGAGCGACTGGCAGGGGTCTTCGAGCGTGCCTGGGCGGCGCCGGTGACCTTCCACAACGTGCTGCAGGACCGGCCGTTCACGCAGACGGTCTATCTGGCGGCCACGGCCACCTAGCGCGAGGCGGACGACCTGCATCGCGCCGCAGGGCCGACGCGGCCCGCGGAACGGCCCGACCAATCCCGGCGTTGGTAGTTCCTAACCCCAGGAGCACAGCATGGCCAAGACGCGCAAGCAGACTGCAAAGGCGGCCGCCGCCGACAAGAGCCCTTCCAGAGCGTTCGAGGGACGGGTCGAAGGATTCCGCAGCTTCGCCGAGCGCGTGGCCTCGCGCGAGCAGATCCTGGCTCCGCTCGCGCTGACGGGACAGGCACGCCGCGACCATGTTCGCTCGACCATCCGCGAGGATCACGCGGCGCGCATCGAGGAGGGGTCGCTGGCCACGGTGAAGAAGTTCGACGCGCTGGCCGGCAGCTTCTTCAAGTTCTTTCGCGGCACGGCGCTGCTGTTCTATCGCGACATGGCCGGCCAGGATGCGCACATGCCGACGGTCATGGCGCTGGGCGACGTGCATCCGGGCAATTTCGGCGTGATGCCGGACAAGAACGGCGTCCCGATCTTCGGCGTCAACGATTTCGACGAGACGATCTACGCGCCCTTCACATGGGACATCAAGCGCGGCTCCGTCGGCTTCTGGATCGCCGCCGGCGAAGTGTCCGACATGAAGCGCAAGAAGCGCCGCGAAGTGGTGTCGTGCTTTGCGACCGGCTATCTCGACGCGATGCAGGGCTATGCCGAGAAAGCCACGGAGAAGAACGAAGACTACCGGATGGACAATTCGCCCAAGGTCATCCGCCAGCTCTTCGAGGATGCGTGGGAAGAGCGTCACGACTGGCTCTGGAGCGATTATCTGAACCCGTCGGGGCGCGGTTTCCGGGCCAATGAAGAGTTGCAGCCGGTCTCCAGCGAGATCGAGACTTTCCAGAAGGCGATCAACGATCTGGCCAAGGCGAAGGGCATTCCGCCAGGTGGCCGGGCGGGCGAACTAAAGGTCAAGGATGTCTGCGTGCGGCACGGGCAGGGAACCGCCTCGCTCGGGCTCCCCCGATATTACGTGCTGATCGAGGGACCGTCGAAGGACGCCCAGGACGATCTGATCATCGAATTCAAGCGCGCCCGGCGATCCGCCCTGGAGGGGCTGACGCCGCCGACGGACTTTCACGCGGGAGCCGAGGCCGACAGGATCGCGCACGGCCAGGCCGTGCAGCTGGCCCATGGCGACATCTTCTACGGGGCGGTGGACATCAACGGCGAGAGCTTCATGAGCCGCGAGCGCGCGCCCTTCCGGGACGACATCGACCTCGACGAACTGAGCTGCAAGTCCTGGAAGCAGTATGCCCGCGTCTGCGGCGCGGCGCTGGCGAAGTCCCATGCGCTGTCGGACGATCTCGGGCAGATCGACTACGACGTCGAACCGTCCATCGTCGCGGCCGCCAGTCCCCGGGAATTGTTCTTCGCCGACATCCTGCGCTTCACCGAGGAGACGGATGCGCGCATGAGGCGGGACTTCGCCTTCTTCTGCGAAGACCACGCACTCGGCGCATTCGATCGGGTGGACATGGTCTACCGGTGATGCCGCTTTGCGGTCGGCGGGCGGAATATTCCTGCGGCCATTCGAGGATGTGATGACGGCACGGACGGCCGACGCACAAAGCTGGCGTCCGTGCCTGTGTCGGCACCCGCGATCAGGTACCCTTACGATGCGCTGCGGATCTCTCTGGCGACCGGCTCACCATTCCAGGCAGGCGAGATGGTGGTCGATGGTCAGGCCCTCCTGGGCGACCTGCGCGGCGACCGTCGCATCGTCGGCATCGGCCAGGATGCCCGTGCGCACCAGCGCCCTGGCGGCACCGAAGGCCGCTGCGCCGGCCATGTCGTGGTCGATGCTGTCGCCCACGCACAGGATGCGCGCGGGCGGGATTTCGGCGATCAGCGCATGGGCCGCGGCATAGATCTCGCCATGGGGCTTGCCGACGAAGGTGACGTCGCCGCCGAGGGCCGCATAGAGGTCGGCGATGGCGCCGGCGGCCGGCACGAGGCCCCGGGGCGTCAGCATCTGGCGATCGGGATTGGTGCAGATGCAGGGCACGCCCCGGCGGGCGGCGGGCCGCAGGTGGTCCTCGTAGTCGCTCATGGCGATGCGGTCGGCCTGGCTGCCGGCAATCACCACGAGATCGGCGTTCTCGCCCGTTTCGACCGGGATGCAGCCGAGCCGGTCCGACAGGTTGGTGTCGCCCGGGCTCGACAGGGTCAGGCAGCGGATCTCGCGGTCCTGTGGCAGGGCGATCGTGCCGTCCTCGCACAGGCTGATGGCAACGTCGCCGGAGGTGACGCAGGCGAGATAATGGCTCCGCGCGACGCCGAGGCGCGCGAGACGGGCCTCGTTGAAGGCCGCAGGCCGGCCGGAATTGGTTACGAAGAGCACCGGCTTGCCGAGGCCGGCCAGTGCCGCGACCACCTCGGGTGCGCCGGGATAGGCGTCGGTGCCGTCGTGGACGACGCCGAACTGGTCGAGGAAGAACGCGTCATACCGGTCGGCGATGTCGCGCAGTCTGTCGAAGTGCATGGCGTGACCGCTCGTTGGGAGGAAGCCTTGCCGAAGGCGAGGCGGGGGGCAACGGTGGCAATATCGCATGTCCGCGCTGCCCGCCCGCGCGGATGATCTCTGCGTCAGACAGATTTTCCATGGTCCGACGGTTTTGCCAAGCGCCGGCGCAATCTCTGCGTGGCCCTGTCGCAGCACCGGGAAGGCGCACGCCCCCGCCGTCAGCACGGGTGACGGCGGGTTGACGCTCGGTGAGCACGAATGGGGCGCGCCGTCCATACCTCAAACGAGGGATGCGGAGCGACGCTGGTGGCGGAACCATGGCGGTGTGAGCGGGCGAGGCCCGCGCAACTTGAGGGCACCGTCCATGAATTTCGTTGCAGCTATCGCCATCTGCCTGAACGCCATCCCCGTCGCCGAGTGCCAGCGCTCCACCGCCGTGCACTGGCTCCCGATCTCCGAGCCGAGCACCGGCCTGGCCGACTGCATGCGCGACGGCATGATCTCGGCGGCGCGTTCGCGGCTGCTCGAGGGTGGCGACTATCCCAAGGTGTTCTGCCGGCCGGCCGGCCAGAGGACGGCCGACGCCTCGCCGCGACTCACCAAATGACGGCCGGGAGGGGCGGATGCCGGCGATGAGAACGCCCGGCCTGGAAGCGCTGGTGGTGGAGGCCGATCCGCTGATCGCAGCCTTCATCGAAGACGTTCTCCTGGGCCGGCACATCGCGACGGACTGCATCGTCCTGCCCGGCCGGTTCGACTATCTCCTGCGCCGCCACTACGACGTGGCGGTGCTCGGCGTCGATACCGAATGCCGGTATCTGCCGATGGTGGTCGAGGTGCTGCGGCGGCGGCGAATCCCGGCCCTCCTGTTCTCCGTCAACGGCAATCTTGCGGCGGTGGCGGCCGAGTTTCCGTACATTCCCACCTGCTGCTACGACCCGGGGGCGCCCGAAATCCTGGCGGACTATGTGCTGCGGGTCGCCGCGCGGGACGTGGTGGCGTGACGCGGCCGGGACGAACGGACCAAGCCTCGCGGCGCCGGCATCGCAGCCGGGCCGCAGGTACCGGCGCAAGCGACCGCAGGGACATGCCGGCATTGTGTGCGATGCACCCGCTGATTGTCGCCCTTACTCGTTTGAGATGCGCTGCCTAACCTCTTGTCACTTTTGTGGCGGGGCGGGGTGGCGCATGCAATTCGGGGATACGGACCTCGTCGACCGGATCTACGAGGCCGCTTTCGTGGGAGAGTTCTGGCCGGACATCCTCCACGACATCTCCGAGCGCGTGGGAAGCTGCGGCGGCGCGCTGCTGGACCTGGATCCGAACGGCATGCGCTGGGTCGGCTCCCAGGAAATGTCCGATCTCCTTGCCGACTTCGCGGCGCTGGGCCGCCCCGAGATGGACATCCGCACGCCCCACGGGCTGACATCGACCCATCCGGGCTTCATCACAGAATTCGACGTCATGACACCGGCGCAGCTCGACTCCGAACCGTTCTACACGGAGTTCCTGCGGCCACGCGGCTATGGCTGGTGCGCGGGGACGGGGGTGAAGGTGCCGACGGGCGACAAGCTGCTATACACCTTCGAGCGGCGCTATGACGACGGTCCCTTCGAGAAGGCTGCCGTGGACGAGCTCGACGCGCTTCGCCCGCATCTCGCGCGGGCGGCGGTCCTGTCGGGGCGGCTGCAGATGGAGCGGGCGCGCGCCGCGACGGAAATGCTCGGCGTCGTCGGGCTGCCGGGGGCGGTGCTGTCGCTGTCGCATCGCATCACCTCCACCAATGGGCCGTTCGAGGCGCTGATGCCGGACGTGATCCGCGACGGCAGCAAGCGCGTGGCATTCGGCGAACCGGGCGCCGATGCGCTGCTGGCCAAGGCCCTTGCGCAGAGCAATGCGCGCCATACCCGCTCGATCCCCATTGCCGGGACCGAGGAGCATCCGCCGATGATCGCCCATCTGGTGCCGATCCGGCTGGCGGCGCGGGACATCTTCTTCTCGGCCTCGGAGGTCCTGCTGATCACGCCGGTCTCGCGGCGCGACGTGCCGTCCGCCGACATCATCGAGGGTTTGTTCGACCTGACGCCCGCCGAGTCGCGGGTGGCGCGCGGGATCGCCGAGGGCGGGACCGTGCAGACCCTGGCCGCACGGTCGGGGAACTCGCCGGGAACAGTGCGCTCGCAGCTGAAGGCGGTGTTCCTGAAGACCGGACTTTCCCGGCAGGCCGAAATCGTCAGCCTGCTGGCGGGCCTGCACGTGCCCGGTGTGAAGGTCCCGCCGAGTGGCCGGGGCGATCCGGCCTGAGGCTGGGGGAGGCCGGACGCGGTTGCTGCGGGCACGCACCACGATTGATGGCACGGCCGGGAGATGGGCGCGTGCCGGGTCAGCCGGCGTAGTCGCGCCATTCCCTGGCCTGGGCAAGGGCGGCGTCGCGCAGCCAGGCGATGTCGCTGCCCGAGGCGACGGCGGCATAGCCGTCGGCGAAGAGCTGCTGCCAGCCGCGGCCCTGGCGGGGGACGGTGGCCAGTGGCTTGCCGGCCTTGCGGATGGCGGCCTCGGCCTCGGCGATCAGGCGCTCGACCTCCGGGGCGCCGGTCTGGTCGGGCATGCCGGCGCTGCCGGACAGGTCGGCCGGGCCGATGAAGACCATGTCGACGCCCGGCACCGCCGCGATTGCGCCGGCTTGAGCGACGGCCTCGACCGTCTCGATCTGGGGGATCACCATGAGCCGCTCATGGGCCGTGCCGACATAGCCGGGAAGCAGGCCATAGCGGGAGCCGCGCACCACGGCGGCGGCGTTGCCGCGCTGGCCGAAGGGTGTGTAGAGGCAGGCATCGACCACCATCTTCGCCTCTGCGGCGGAATTGACCATGGGCACGAGCACCGCTTCGGCGCCGGCATCGACGATGCGCTTGAGATAGGCGGGATCGGCGGCCGGGACGCGGATGATGGCGGTGGTCGGCGTGCCGTTGAGGGCGCGCATCATGTCGATGGCCGACTGGATGTCACCGGGACCGTGCTCCTGGTCGATGATGACGAAGTCCAGCCCGACGAGCCCGACGATCTCCGCGGTGGTGGCATTGGCACTCTGCAGCCAGACGCCGAAGGATTTCTCGCCCGCCGCGACGCGGGTCTTCAACCGGTTCTCGCGGGGTGCTGCGGGATGCGTCATGCCTGGTCCAATCCATCAGTGTTGCTGATGAAATGATAGGCGGGAACTGCGCGGCGTGAAAGCACCCGCGCGGGTGTTTTGTGGGGATCCCGGACGGCGAACGGCGGGCCGGTAAGGCGCGGGAGCTGAGCCGTCGGCTTGCGCGGCAGTGCCGGCGCCCCAGCTTTGGTGGCATCGCAAGCGAGGGGAATGGACCATGCAGGCCTGGCAGATCGATCAATTCGGACCAGCGGACAGCCTCGTCCTGCGCGAGGTGCCCGATCCGGTGCCGGGGCCGGGAGACGTGGTGGTCGCGGTGGCGGCGGCGAGCGTGAACCCGGCGGACGCCAAATTGCGGGCCGGCCGCTCGCCGGGTGCCGACGCGATCGGCTTTCCGCTGACATTGGGCCGGGACTTTTCCGGCACGGTGACGGCGCGGGACGAGGGCGTCACCGATCTCGACGTGGGCGACGCGGTGTTCGGCGTGCTCGACCGGGGGCACGAGGGCGCCTGCGCCGGCAAGGTGGCCCTGGCCGCCGGGCTCGCCGCGCGCAAGCCCGAGACGCTGTCCCATGTCGACGCCGCGGCGCTGGCGCTAACCGGGCTGACCGCCCTGGTCGCGCTGGAGGATGTCGCACAGCTGGCAGGCGGACAGCGCATCCTCATCCATGGCGGGGCCGGCGGGGTCGGCAGCTTTGCCGTGCAATATGCCAGGCATGTGGGCGCCGAGGTGATCGCGACCGCGAGCGCGGCGAACCACGACTATCTGCGCGGTCTCGGGGCGGACCAGGTCATCGACTACACCACGACGGCCTTCGAGACGGCGGTGAGCGGCTGCGACGTGGTCTTCGACACGATCGGCGGCGAGGTGCATCGCCGCTCGCTCCAGGTGCTGAAGCCCGGCGGCCTGCTCGTGCACATCGCGCCGGGGCCGGCGGACATGGCGACGCCGGAGGACATCCGCATCGTTCGGCCGCATGTGGGCCGCGACCGGGCGCATCTCCTGAGGATCCTCGAACTCGTGGCCAGCGGGGCGGTGTGCCCGCCGCAGATCGCGACCATGGCGTTCGCGGACCTGCCGGCGGCGCACCAGCGGATCGAGACCGGCCATGTGCGCGGGAAGATCGTGCTCAGCCCGGTTTCCTGAGAGGCTCGGGACAATGTTCGCCGCGGGAACCGATATGTGCCACGCGACGTGAAAGAACCGCGCCGCGACGGGAGGGAAAAAGGAGAGAGCCGATGAGCGAAGCTTTGCGGCGCCGGATGGTCGAGGACCAGCTCGTGCGTGCCGGCATCTCGGACCGCCGCGTGCTCGACGCCATGGGCCGGGTGCCGCGCGAGGCCTTCGTGCCGGACGCGCTGGCGGCATCCGCCTATGCGGATTCGCCGTTGTCGATCGGCGGTGGGCAGACGATCTCGCAGCCCGCCATCGTCGCCCTGATGCTGGAAGCGGCCAGGGTTGCACCCGGCGACCGGGTTCTCGACGTGGGCACCGGCTCCGGCTATGCGGCGGCGATGGCGGCCGACATGGGCGCGACGGTCCACTCCATCGAGCGGGACCCGGACCTGGCCGAGGCGGCCCGCGCGCGGCTGAAGGCGCTCGGCTACGATGTCGCCGTGACAATCGGCGACGGGACCCTGGGGCTGGCGGAGGCCGCCCCCTTCGACGCGATCCTGGTGGCCGCTGCGGCGCCGGCGATACCCGACAGCCTGCGCCGACAGCTGGCCATCGGCGGGCGGCTGGTGATCCCGGTCGGCCGGACGCGCCAGCGGCAGGAACTGCGCCGGATCACGCGGCGTTCGGCGATGGAATTCGACGACGTGCTGCTCGAACTGGTCGCCTTCGTGCCGCTGATTGGCCGCGAGGGCTGGCCGGACGCGTCGGGCGGCGGCTGACGGGGCGAGAGGCCGGGGAAGCGGCGCCGCACCGCTTGGTTGGCGTGGCGGCCTAGCTGGCGAGCATGCGCCCGTAGATGGCGACATCGACATTGCCGCCACTGACGATGATGCCGACGCGCAGGCCCTTACAGTCGACTGCGCCGGTGAAGGCGGCCGCCGCCGCCAGGCAGCCGGTCGGCTCGACCACCGTCTTCATGCGTTCGGCGAAGAAGCGCATGGCGTCCACCAGCGCCGCGTCGGGCACGGTGACGATGGCATCGACGCGGTCGCGGATGATCGGAAAGGTCAGGTCGCCGAGATGGGTGGTGAGGGCGCCGTCGGCGATGGAACGCGGCACCGGGATGCGCACGATCTCACCCCTGGCGAGGGACTGGCGGCCGTCGTCGCCGGCTTCCGGCTCGACGCCGATGACGCGGCAGCCGGGCGACATCCCGGCCGCGGCCAGGGCCGAGCCGGAGAGGAGGCCGCCGCCGCCGAGGCAAACCAGCAGGATGTCGAGCGGACCGGTTTCCTCGATGAGCTCGGCCGCCGCGGTGCCCTGGCCGGCGATGATGTCGCGATGGTCGTAGGGCGGGATCAGCGTCAGGCCGCGTTCCGCGGCGATGCCATTGGCCAGCGCTTCGCGGTCCTCGGCGTAGCGGTCGTAGGTGATGATTTCGGCGCCGTAGCCCCGGGTTGCGGCGACCTTCATGGCCGGGGCGTCGGATGGCATCAGGATCGTGGCCGGCACGCTCTCGATACGGGCGGCCAGCGCGATCGCCTGCGCGTGGTTGCCGGAGGAGAAGGCCATGACGCCGTGGCGGCGCGCGTCCTTGGGCAGGGCGGCGATGGCATTGCAGGCGCCGCGGAACTTGAAGGACCCGGCGCGCTGCAGGTTCTCGCATTTGAAATGCAGGCGCGCGCCGGTGCGTTCGTCGGCAAAGCGCGAGGTCATGACCGGCGTGCGGTGGGCGATGCCGGCAACCCGCGCCCGTGCGGTGGCGACATCGGCGAAGGTCGGGAGCGGGGCGGCGGGTGTGCGTGACACGATCGAGCGCCTTCATCTGGAACGGCGCGGCAGCGCCAACGCCGCGTCTTCAACGTCAGCCGCGCGTCGTTGTAAAGAGCCTGCCGAGAGCGGGGCGGATAGGGATTGCGGCTTGAGGCTGACGCTACCAGCGCAGGAGGCGTCGGCCGAGGAGCGCGCCGGTGCCGACCAGCACCAGCGAGGCCAGCGGATACCAGACGGCGACGAAGAGCGGCGAATCGTCGGTGCAGTGCGCCGCATAGAAGAAAGCGGCGATGGCGGCCGCGGCCAGCCCCGCGACCGCGCCGGCGATGGCCGGCCGGGTCGGGGCCTGCCGGTGCAGCGCCCACAAAAAGACGAGCAGCGCAGGAGCGCCCATGGAAGGGATCGCGGTCAGACACATCAGGGCGTTGGAGCCGACGAGATAGGCCATCCAGAGATCTGGCGGCAGGGCGACAAGCTCGGCAAGGACGGCGAGGAACATCACGCCGGCCGGCAGCGCCAGCCACCACAGCCTGCGCGCCGAAGCTGCGGGACGAGACAGCGTCCGCATCGCCAGGAAGGCTGTGACGGCGAGAAGCCCGGTGACCACGAACTTGAAATCGAAGCGGATCGTCTGCAGGGCGCCGGCGAGATCCGGCCGCACGCCGATGGCGGTGAAGAAGACCAGGCCGGCGAGCGACGCCGCAATGGTGGCGAGCAGCGGCCAGGACGGGCCGGTCTCGGGCGCGGTGCGCCGGCTGTCGGCCACCAGCGTGTCGATGAGGGTGTCGGTCTGCATGGCTCAGGTCCGTCCGAATCTGCCGGCGATCGCGGCGAGGCCGCGATGAAAGGCCACCCGCACGGCGCCCTCGGTGACTCCAAGCCGGCTGGCCGTCTCGGTGATCGACCGGCCGTGGACGGACAGGGAGGCGACGACCTCGCGCTGACGACCGGCAAGGGTCAGAAGCGCGCGGGATATGTCGTGGGCTTTGGCATCGGGCATGGAATCGGGATCGTCCAGCGTGTCGGAAAAATCGGCAATATCGAGATGGATGCGGCGGCCTTCGCGGCGCCAGGCATCGATCGCCTTGTAGCGGGCGATGGCGAACAGCCAGGGCGCGACGGGCTCGTCCTGTCGCCAGGTGTGTCGCTTCTGATGGACCGCCATCAGGATCTCCTGGACCAGATCCTCCGGATCGTAGCCGCCGGCACGGGCCGGCGCCTTCGCCCGGGCGAAGCCTCGCAGGAGACCCGCGACCTCCTGAAGGAAATCGCGATAAGCGTCGTCGTCGCCGGCATTCGCCAACGTCAGAAGGGTTTCCAGGCGTCCGGGCCGGACGGGCGAGGCAGGCTGCATGACGGGTTCTTCGCGCGCAGGGCCAAGGATGTTTCGCAGCATGGCAAATTTTTCCGCCGGCGGTGCATGGCGAGTTTCACATGATGGTGATGGCGCGATCGGCGTAACGAACCCCTCGGCGGCCGCGAAGACGGGGAGGCGGGACCGGCAACAATGTCGCCCGACCAAAGGTCTCGAAGGAGGATGATTTCATGGACCGTCGCTCTCTGAACCTCGCGCTTGCCGGCTCGCTCGCCGCAGCCCTGACGACCTCGGTGCTGCCTGCTTCGGCGGCGGACGAGACGGATACGGTGAAGTGCTACGGCGTCGCGCTCGCCGGCCAGAACGACTGCGCCGCCGGCCCGGGCACGACCTGCGCCGGCACGTCCAGCGTCGACTACCAGGGCAATGCCTGGAAGGCGGTGCCGGCGGGCACCTGCGAAACGATGGAACTGCCGGACGACCGGATGGGCTCGATCGAGCCGCTGGAGCGCGATCTGCCGAGCTGATCGCGACCGTGACAAGGGAGGCCCGGCGGATCGTCCGGGCCTTCCCGCTTCGGCCAAGGCCCGTTTCGCCAGAGGGAATTGCCCCATGTCGCAGAACCATCCCGCCCTTGCCGCCGCCCCGACTGCGGCATCGCCGCTGCCCGCCGCGGCCGGGCTCGGCCTGAAGCTCGAACATGCCGGCGAGATCCTCGCGACCGGGCCGGCAGTCGGCTTCTTCGAGGTGCATGCGGAGAACTACATGGGCGCCGGCGGGCCGCCGCACCGCTATCTGGAAGCGATCGCCGCCCGCTATCCGCTGTCGCTGCACGGCGTCGGCCTGTCCATCGGCGGGGAGGGCGCGCTCGACCGGGCGCATCTGGCCCGGCTGCGCAGGCTGATCGAACGCTACCGGCCGGCGAGCTTCTCCGAGCATCTGGCATGGTCGACCCACGAGAGCGCCTTCTTCAACGATCTGCTGCCGCTGCCCTACACGCCGGCAACGCTGGAGCGGGTGATCGCCCATGTGGCCGAGACGCAGGACGCGCTCGGGGTCCGCATGCTCCTGGAAAACCCCTCGACCTACCTGCTCTTCGCCGAATCCTGCATCGACGAGATCGACTTCCTGACCGCGGTTTCCGAGCGCACCGGCTGCGGCCTGCTGCTCGACGTCAACAACGTCATGGTCTCGGCGGTCAATCACGGCCTCGATCCGGTCGCCTATGTCGACCGGTTTCCGCTGGAGCGGGTCGGGGAGATCCATCTTGCCGGCTATGACGAGACGATCGACGAAGCCGGCGACCGGCTGCTGATCGACGCGCACAACGCCCCGGTGCTGCCCGACGTCTTCGCGCTCTACCGCCATGTGCTCGGTCGTAGCGGAGCGCTGCCGACGCTGGTCGAATGGGACAACGACGTGCCGCCCTTCGCGACGCTGCTGGAGGAGGTGGTGCGGGTGGAAAGCGCCCTTGCCGACGAGCAGCGGGCCCGTCGGCGCGTGCGGTCGGCGGCATGACCGCCGGGGCGGGCACCGCGGCGGCGCCCAGCGCGGGTGACTTCATCGCCGCGCTGAGCGTTGCGGATGCGCCGATGCCGCCGGGGCTGACGACCCATCGCGGCACTCGCGACGCCCGCCGCTTCGCGGTCTATCGCAACAATGTCCATGTCGGGCTGGTCAAGGCGCTCGAAACGGCGTTTCCGGTGGTCCGTCGGCTGGTCGGAGAGGCGTTCTTCCGGATCATGGCGCGGGCGTTCGTCGCCGCCGTGAAGCCGGCGTCTCCGGTGATGCTGACCTATGGCCACGGCTTTCCGGATTTCGTGGCGGGATTCGCGCCGGCCGGTGGCCTGCCCTATCTCGCCGACATCGCGCGGCTGGAGGTGGCGCTGTCGCAGGCCTATCACGCCGCCGAGGCGACGACGCTGGGCCGGAGCGATGTCGCCGGGCTCGATCCGTCGCGCCTCGCGGTCACTGCGACCGCGCTGCATCCCGCCACGAACCTGGTCCGCTCGCCCCATCCGGTCGGCACGATCTGGTCGAACCATCAGGTCGAGCCGCTGGGACCGGTCACATGCTGGGCGAGCGAGGCGGTGCTGGTGACGCGGCCTGAGGCAGCGGTGCGGTCAACGGTCCTGCCGCCGCGCGACGTGCCGTTCGTGACTTCGCTCATGGAGGGCGAGAGCCTTGCGGATGCGGCCGGAGCGGCCTTCGCGGCCGACGCGGCGTTCGACTTCGGCGGCGCGCTGATCGCGCTGGTCGAACTGGGGGCCGTCACCGGCTTTTGCGACAGGGAGAGACAGGATGCGTGACTATCTGGCCCGCGCCGAGGCCGCACTCGGCGCCGTTCCGCCGGCCCTGCCGCTTCTGGCGCTGCGGATCGCCCTGGCGGTGCCGTTCTACCGGTCCGGACTGACCAAATGGGACGGTTTCCTGAAATTGTCGGGGGGAGCGCGCTACCTGTTCACCCAGGAGTTCAGGCTGCACATCCTCGGCGCCGAGTTCGCCTATCCGCTGCCGATCCTGAGCGCACATCTGGCGGGCATCGCCGAAATCGTGCTGCCGGTCCTCCTGGTGCTGGGACTCGGCACGCGCCTTGCCGCCTTCGCGCTCCTGATGATGACCGCAATCATCCAGATCACCGTGCCGGACGGCTGGGCGAACTTTCACCTGCCCTGGGCGGCGATGGCGCTGACGTTGATGACCTTCGGCGGCGGCCGGCTGGCGCTGGACACGCTGATCTTCGGCAGGAGCCAGAGCGCTGCCGCATCGACCCGACAATCGGGATCGCTCGTCGGCCAGACGATGCGGAGAGGCACTAGGTCGGAACGTCCCATGTGCCTGCCGGCGGATGCACGGCGCGCCAGGCCGCGCCCGGCGCCGTCCGCCTGAGCGGCTATGAAGCAGAGCAAACACGAAAAAGCCGCCAGGGACATCTCCCGGCGGCTCCGCGTTCTCCTTGCGGAGAAAGGTGCGGGCCCGCTCTTCGACTCGCCAGTACATCCGTGGTCGGACGAACAGCTGAAGACCCTGGGCACATCGACCTGAAAACTCAGGGACGCGCTGCACTACACACAGATGGGTACGCCATGAAGCTTGCGCAAGGCTGACCTCGGGCAAATTCGCGTGCCTATTCCGCGGCTTCGCCAATATATCCGGGCGCGTTCGTCCACGCGTCGGCATTTCGGTCGGTTTGGCATGGGTTCTCGGGGTGCATCCGAGGATGACGCGGCTGAGAGGCGGGCCACTTCTGCGGTGAAGCTTGAGCGAGGGGAGAGTGACGCCGAGAACCGGTGGCGAGGTCTCGGAACGGTGAGAGCGCCGGCAGGTCCCATTGTCATGCTCTGGGGCAGGCCGAATTCTCTCCGTCGCGGGCATCGTGTAAGGGTGTCGTCGACGGACCGACGCTGCAGCAGATGTTGACATAAGGATATGTTTATGTGATGCCGCGTAGCGACAAGGAAACGGTGAAGCCATGACAGAGACGTCCGACAAGCTCTTCGGGGCGATGACCGAAGGCCGTTCGCCGGCAGAAGCCTCGCGGGCGCTGCGCAAGGCCGTGGCCGAGCGCATCCTGGTCCTCGACGGTGCCATGGGAACCGAGATCCAGCTGCTCGGCCTCGGCGAGGACGAATTCCGCGGGCACCGCTTCGGCGCCTGCGAATGCCACCTGCAGGGCAACAACGACCTGCTCAACCTGACGCAGCCGCAGGCGATCGAGGACATCCACTACGCCTATGCCATGGCCGGCGCGGACATCCTGGAAACCAACACCTTCTCCTCCACGACGATCGCCCAGGCCGATTACCAGATGGAGGACCAGGTCTACGAGCTGAACCGCGACGGCGCGCGGCTGGCCCGCCGGGCCTGCATCCGCGCCGAGGAGAAGGACGGCAAGCGCCGCTTCGTCGCCGGCGCGCTGGGACCGACGAACCGGACCGCCTCGATCTCGCCGGACGTCAACAATCCCGGCTACCGGGCCGTCACCTTCGACGACCTGCGCATCGCCTATGGTGAGCAGCTGCGCGGCCTGATCGACGGCGGCTCCGACCTGATCCTGATCGAGACGATCTTCGACACGCTGAACGCCAAGGCGGCGATCTTCGCCTGCGAGGAGATCTTCGCGGAGAAGGGCGTGACGCTGCCGCTGATGATTTCGGGCACGATCACCGACCTGTCCGGCCGCACGCTGTCGGGCCAGACGCCGACGGCGTTCTGGCATTCGGTGCGGCACGGCCGGCCCTTCACCATCGGCCTGAACTGCGCCCTCGGCGCAAGCGCGATGCGCGACCATCTGGCGGAAATCTCGGCGGCCGCCGACACCTTCGTCTGCGCCTATCCGAATGCCGGCCTGCCGAACGAGTTCGGCGAGTACGACCAGAGCCCCGAGCAGATGGCCAAGGAGGTCGAGATCTTCTGCAAGGAAGGGCTGGTCAACGTGCTGGGTGGCTGCTGCGGCTCGACGCCGGACCACATCAAGGCCGTGGCCGAGACCGCCGCGCGCTACAAGCCGCGCAAGGTGCCGACGATCGCGCCGCTGATGCGCCTGTCGGGCCTCGAGCCGTTCACGCTGACCAAGGAGATCCCCTTCGTCAATGTCGGCGAGCGGACCAACGTCACCGGCTCGGCCCGCTTCCGCAAGATGATCGAGGCGAACGACCTGCCGGCTGCCCTGGACGTGGCCCGCAGCCAGGTCGAGAACGGCGCCCAGATCATCGACGTCAACATGGACGAAGGGTTGATCGACTCCAAGCAGATGATGATCGACTACCTGAACCTGATCGCGGCCGAGCCCGACATCGCCAAGGTGCCGGTGATGATCGATTCCTCGAAGTTCGAGGTGATCGAGGCCGGGCTGAAATGCGTGCAGGGCAAGGCGCTGGTCAACTCGATCTCCATGAAGGAGGGCGAGGAGAGCTTCCTGACGCAGGCGCGGCTGGTGCGCAGCTACGGCGCCGCGGTGGTGGTCATGGCCTTCGACGAGCAGGGACAGGCCGACACGCTGGAGCGCAAGGTCTCGATCTGCAGCCGGGCCTACAAGCTCCTGACCGAGCAGGCGGGCTTCCCGCCGGAGGACATCGTCTTCGATCCGAACGTCTTCGCGATCGCCACCGGCATCGAGGAGCACAATGGCTACGGCGTCGCCTTCATCGAGGCAACGCGCCAGATCCGCCAGAACCTGCCCGGGGCGCACATCTCGGGCGGCGTGTCCAACCTGTCCTTCTCGTTCCGCGGCAACGAGGCGGTGCGCGAGGCCATGCACGCGGTGTTCCTGTACCACGCCATCCAGGCGGGCATGGACATGGGCATCGTCAACGCCGGGCAGCTGGCGGTCTACGAGTCGATCGACCCGGAACTGCGCGAGGCGTGCGAGGACGTGGTTCTCGACCGCAAGCGCGCCGACGGCGCGGACCCGACCGAGCGGCTGCTGGAACTGGCCGAGCGCTGGCGCGGGGCCGGCGGCAAGGAGGCGAAGGCCAAGGACCTGACCTGGCGCGAGAAGAGCGTCCAGGACCGCATTGCCCATGCCCTGGTGAACGGCATCACCGAGTACATCGTCGAGGACACCGAAGAGGCGCGGCTCGAGGCGGACAGGCCGCTGCACGTCATCGAGGGGCCGCTGATGGACGGCATGAACATCGTCGGCGACCTGTTCGGCGCCGGCAAGATGTTCCTGCCGCAGGTGGTCAAGTCTGCCCGCGTCATGAAGCAGGCGGTGGCGCATCTCCTGCCCTACATGGAGGAGGAGAAGCGGCTGAACGGCACCGACGAGCGCTCCAACGCCGGCAAGGTGCTGATGGCGACCGTGAAGGGCGACGTCCACGACATCGGCAAGAACATCGTCGGCGTGGTCCTAGCCTGCAACAATTACGAGGTCATCGATCTCGGGGTGATGGTGCCGGCCGCCAAGATCCTGGAGACGGCGCGCAAGGAGAAGGTCGACGTCATCGGCCTGTCCGGCCTGATCACGCCGTCGCTCGACGAGATGGTGCATGTCGCCGCGGAGATGGAGCGCGAGGGCTTCGACATTCCGCTCCTCATCGGCGGTGCGACGACCAGCAAGGTGCACACCGCCGTGAAGATCGACCCCGGCTACAACCGGGGCCAGACGGTCTATGTCACCGACGCGTCGCGCGCCGTCGGCGTGGTGTCGCACCTGCTCTCGCAGGAGACGCGGGACAGCTATGTCGAGGGCGTGAAGGCGGATTACCAGAAGGTCGCCGAGGCGCATCGCAAGGGCGAGCGCGACAAAAAGCGGCTGCCGCTCGCCCAGGCCCGTGCCAATGCGCAGGTCTGCGACTGGGCGGCCTACGAGCCGGTCACGCCGTCAATCACCGGCACCCGCGTCTTCGAGGACTGGGACCTGGAGGAGCTCGCCCGCTACATCGACTGGACGCCGTTCTTCCAGACCTGGGAGATGAAGGGCCGCTATCCGGGTATCCTGGAGGACGAGAAGCAGGGCGAGGCGGCCCGGGCGCTGTTCAGCGACGCCCAGGCGATGCTGAAGCAGATCATCGCCGAGAAGTGGTTCCGCCCGCGCGGCGTGATCGGCTTCTGGCCGGCCAATTCGGTGGGTGACGACATCCGCCTCTACACCGGCGAGGACCGCAAGGAGGAACTGGCGACGTTCTACACGCTGCGCCAGCAGCTGACCAAGCGCGGGGACCGCCCGAACGTGGCGCTGGCCGACTTCGTGGCGCCGCAGGACAGCGGCAAGGGCGATCATGTCGGCGGCTTCGTGGTCACAGCCGGCATCGAGGAGGAGGCGATCGCCAACCGCTTCGCCAAGGCCAACGACGATTACTCCTCGATCATGGTCAAGGCACTCGCCGACCGCTTCGCCGAAGCCTTCGCCGAACGCATGCACGAGAGGGTGCGCCGGGAGTTCTGGGGCTATGCCCCGGACGAGGCCTTCGCGCCCGAGGAACTGATCAGCGAGGACTATGCCGGGATCCGGCCGGCACCGGGCTATCCGGCCCAGCCCGACCACACCGAGAAGACCACGCTGTTCGAGCTTCTCGACGCGGAGGCCACGACCGGCGTGACCCTGACCGAGAGCTATGCCATGTGGCCGGGCTCGTCGGTGTCGGGCCTCTATATCGGCCACCCCGAGGCGTATTATTTCGGCGTCGCCAAGATCGAGCGCGATCAGGTCGAGGATTATGCGCGGCGCAAGGGCATGGCGCTTGCCGAGGTCGAACGCTGGCTGGCGCCGATCCTCAACTACATTCCGAAGGCCGCCGAAGAGGCACCGGCCGAAGCCGCCGAATAGGCGGCCGGCCGGATCGGAGGGCAGGGTGTGCGACGCCCGCTGCGAAAGGATCGCGGCGGGCGTTCGCTTGTGGTCCGCAGGGCGCGTGAGCGGACGCCCCTGCGTGATGGTTTCAACGGATCGTGCATGCCGAGGATCGATTTCGATTCGAGGACCTGCGCGCGTGCCCTTCTCATGAAGCTGGAATCGTTCTAGATTGGGTTCGCTGGATGTTAACCAGCGACATGGTCGAGGGACGATTTGATGCGGCTGACCCGCCAGACGAACTACGCGATCCGGATTCTGATGTATTGCGCCTCCAACGGGGGGCAGCTGAGCCGCATCAAGGATATTGCGGCCGCCTATTCGGCATCCGAGCTGTTCCTGTTCAAGATCCTGCAGCCTCTGGTCGAGGCCCGCATGATCGAGACCGTGCGCGGTCGCAACGGCGGCGTCCGGCTGGCCCGGCCCGCATCGGCGATCAATCTGCGCAACGTGGTCGAGGTGACCGAAGAGAATTTCGCCCTGGCGGAATGTTTCGAGACCGGGGCGGTGGATTGTCCGCTGGTCAACAGCTGCGAGCTGAACTCGGCGCTGCGCGAGGCGCTGAATGCCTTCCTGGGGGCGCTGGGCCACTACACGATCGAGGATCTTCTCGGCAACAAGGCCTTCATGCGCCGTCGTCTCGGCCTGATGGAGCCGATGCAGGGTCTCGCCGCGGCGAGCTGACGGTCGCTCCGGCCGTCCACGCACAGGCTGGCTGTACCGACGACCGGAACGTCGTCGGGGCTTGGCGGTCGCGTGCGTGCGCACCTATATGGCGGCCTGACGCCCGCCTATTCCGCCAGCAGCGACCCGCACTTCATGACCAGCACCACCACGAACGACGCGGATGCCGCCTGGGCCTCTGCACCGTCCCCCTGCGTCGACATCTGCAAGTACAAGCGGCAGGGCCGCTGCGTCGGCTGTTCGATGACCAAGGCGGAAAAGCAGGCCTTTCCGTCCTCCGGCGGGGCCGCGCAGAAGCGCGAATTCATCGAGACGCTGATCACGCGCCTGCAGGAATCGGCGCGCAATCCGGCTTTCTGGGTGATGTCCTACCGGCGCAAATGCGAGCGCGAGGGCGTGCCCTGTCCGATCCCGAGCGAAGACGACGCCGCTTGACGCAGGCGGCGCGGCAATTGCCGCATGCGTTCCCAGAACGGGAAAGGCCCGCCGGAGACGATCCGGCGGGCCTTTCGATGTCGGACGGTGCTCTTGCGACCGGCGTGCCGGTGTCAGGCGGCCGTCGTCTTGAGGTGGGCGCGGAGCATCCAGGCGAACTTGTCGTGCTGCTCGATGCGTGCCGTCGCCAGATCGTTGGTGGCGAAGTCGCCATGCTGGTCGGCGACCTCGGCGAGTGCCGACAGGGTTGAGGACAGGGTCTCCTGGTCCTGCATCAGGACCTCGACCATGGTGCGGGCGTCGGTGCGGCCGTCATGCTCCTCGATGGCGCTGCGCTCGAGAAAGACCGAATAGCGACCCTCGGCATGGGCGTCGAACGTCTTGATGCGCTCGGCCAGCGTGTCCTGCCCCTCGAAGTGATCCTCATAGATCTCCTGAAACAGCGCATGCAGCGCGCCGAAGGACATGCCGGTCACGTTCCAGTGGAAGTTCTGGGCCTTCAGCGTCGCGATCGCCGTCTCGGCCAGCGACTGGGTGAGGCCGTTGACGATCTCTTCCTTTGCCGTCGGTTCGATCTTGGCTGCTACTAGTCCCATGGCTCAGGTCCCTGAATGGTGTTTTAGAATGTTTCTAATGTAGACCCTCGGTCCGTCCGTGGCAAGGTTGCGGCGATCCGCCCCAGGCAGTTTTTCGCTTCACAGGGCGTTCGCGAGGGAGGCGGCGAGGAATCGCAGCCAGCGCCGGCCATCCGGGCGTACCCGCCAGGCGACGAGCGCGCCGGCGGCGGCATTCTCGCCGGAGCGCAGCACCGACAGGAGGCGCAGCAGCCAGATCTCGTCATCCGAAGCGTGGCGTGCCCCCGGCCGGTAGAACACCATCTCCCGCAGGCTCCTGGCCGACAGGCCGCGGAAGAAGGCGATGGCAAAGCGCTCCAGCGAGACGTTGGATTCGCCGGCCAGCAGGAAGCAGGCGCGTTCCAGATCCGGCTTTGGCGCCAGACGGCTCTTCAACGCGAACCAGCGCAGACGGTTCAATTCGTCGCATTCGTCATCGGTCAGTTGCGGCGTTGCGGGCCGGACCGTCGGGCAGTCACCGCCGGGAAAGGCCAGTACGCGCGCGGGCGCCGCGATGTGCGGCAGGGATGAATCGGTCAGGGGCAATGCAGACATGATATTTCCGCGTTGAGGAAAGCCGTGCGGGACGAAACCGGAGCCGGCGATGATGCCGATACCTGGAACCGTTCCAAACTTGACAACTACTTTCATCTATTCATAGCAGACCGGGAATGGAAGGGAAATGCCGCGTGCCGGGTGGGGACCCACCGGGCCGTCGCCCTTCCGGCAATCTCATCACAGGAGGCCGCGTGGCCAAGCGTTGGGGCGATGCCCCGTCACCCTGCATCGACATCTGCAAGTACAAGGATGGCGGCCGCTGCATCGGCTGCGCCATGACCAAGCCGGACAAGAAGCGGTTCAAGCGGCTGGACGGCAAGGCCGAGAAGAAGGCGTTCTTCCGGCTGATCGCCGAGCGGCTGGCCGCGGCCGGGCGCTACGATCGCTGGGCGCATGTCTATCGGCGCAAATGCGCCAAGAAGGACCAGCCATGCCCGCTCGACAAGCTGGAGGTGCCGGCCGAGGCGTGAGCCTGGTGCCCGCAGGCGGCTGAGAAACCGATTCCGGACCTGCCGGCAATATTTTGGGCTAACTCGATAAAAATGGCGGCGCGCCAATCCGGCGCGCCGCCCTTTTCGTTTGTCGCGTGGTGGAGGCCGGGCCCGTTATTCGGCCGGTACCGATGCCTCGTTGTCGCCCCCCGATGCGGGCGCGGCCGTCTTCGGCGCAGGCTGCTTGCGGGCGAGCAGCATGTAGAAGAGCGGGATGAAGAAGATCGCCACGAAGGTCGCCGCCAGCATGCCGCCGATGACGCCGGTGCCGATCGAGTGGCGGCTGGCCGAGCCGGCGCCGGTGGAGATCGCCAGCGGCACGACGCCAAGGATGAAGGCCAGCGACGTCATGATGATCGGCCGGAAGCGCAGCTTGGCGCCTTCCAGCGCGGCGTCGAAGGCCGACAGGCCCTCCGCCCGCTTCAGGACCGCGAACTCCACGATCAGGATGGCGTTCTTGGCCGCCAGCCCCACCAGCGTCACCAGACCGATCTGGAAATAGACGTCGTTGTCGAGGCCGCGGAGCCAGATCGCGAGCAATGCGCCGAGCATGGCGAAGGGCACCGCCAGGAGGACGGCGATCGGCAGCGACCAGCGCTCGTACTGGGCCGACAGGATCAGGAACACCATGAGGATGCCGAAGCCGATGGCGACCAGTCCGGTGCCGCCCGAGGCGATCTCCTGATAGGCCGAGCCCGTCCAGGCGACCTGGTAGCCCTCGGGCAGGCTCGCCGCCGCGACCTCCTGCATCGCCGCCAGCGCCTGGCCGGAGGAGAAGCCGGGGGCGGGGCCGCCGGAGACCTTGGCGGCGTTGAACGCGTTGAAGCGCTCGATCAGGTCGGGCCCGACGATCCGCTCCACCGAGAGCAGGGCGTCGAGGGGGATCATCGCGCCATTGGTCGCCTTGACGTAGACGAAGCGCAGATCCTCGGGTTTCTCGCGGAAATCCGATTCCGACTGGAGCGAGACGCGGTAGTTGCGGCCGAGCAGGGTGAAGTCGTTGACGTAGAGCGACCCGAAGGTCGACTGCATGGTCTCGAAGATCGACGAGATCGGCACGTCCAGCGCCTTGGCCTTCTGGCGGTCGACGTCGATCTGGTACTGCGGGACATTGGCCGAGAAGGTGGTGCGCACGCCGGCCAGTTCCGGCCGCTCGGCGGCGGCGGCCACGAGGGCGTTGGTCGCCTCGATCAGCGACTGCGCCCCGGCATTGCGGCGGTCCTGGACGAACAGGTCGAAGCCGCCGGTGGTCGACAGGCCCTGGATCGGTGGCGGGTTGAAGGCGAGCACCATGCCGTCCTGGATGCCGGCATTCATGCCGATGAACGGGCCGACGAGATTGCGGGCGTCGAGCGACGGATCGGTGCGTTCGCCCCAGTCCTTGAGGCTGACGAAGGCCACGCCGGCGCTGGATTTCTGCGTGCCGGCGAGGAGGTCGAAGCCCGCAAAGGCGGTGACGTCCTGCACGGCCGGGTGCTGGCGCAGATTCTCGCTGACCTGCTCCATCACCTCGGTGGTGCGCGCCAGGGAGGCGGCCGGCGGCAGGATCGCGATGACGAAATTGACGCCCTGATCCTCGTCGGGAACCAGCGAGCCGGGGATGGCCTGGAACATGTAGTAGCTGCCGCCGACGACGCCGGCGAACAGCACCAGCGCCAGGATCGCGCAGCGCATGATGAAGGCAACGCCCGCCCCGTAGGCGCGGGTGAGCTTGTCGAAGCCGCTGTTGAACCAGCGGAACGGCGCCCATGGCTCGGAATGGCTGTTCTTGAGCAGGAGGCCGCAGAGCGCCGGGGTCAGCGTCAGCGCGACTATGCCGGAGATCGTGACCGACACGGCGATGGTCACCGCGAACTGGCGATACATCGTGCCGGCGAGGCCGCCGAGGAAGGCGACCGGGATGAACACGGCGCACAGCACCAGCACGATGGCGATCACCGGCCCGGCGACCTCGGTCATTGCCTTGGCCGTGGCGTCCCTGGCCTTGAGGCCCTCGGTCCGCATGATCCGCTCGACATTCTCCAGGACGACGATGGCGTCGTCGACGACGATGCCGATCGCCAGCACCAGGCCGAACAGCGTCAGGAGGTTGATCGAGAATCCGAGCGCCAAAAGCACGCCGAAGGTGCCGATGATCGACACCGGCACGGCGATCATCGGGATCAGCGTCGCGCGGAAGCTCTGCAGGAAGACGAAGACGACGACGAAGACCAGCGCCATCGCCTCCATGAAGGTGATGACCACCTCCTCGATCGAGGCCTCGATGAACTTCGTCGTGTCGTAGGGGATGGCGAAGCTGATGCCGTCCGGGAAGGAGCCGGACAGCTCCTGCATGCGCTCGTTGACGCCGGCGAGCGTGTCGAGGGCATTGGCGCCCGGCTGCAGATAGATGCCGATGGGCACGGTGGGCGTGCCGTTGTAGGTGGCGTTGAAGCCGTAATCCTGGGCACCGAGCTCGACCCGCGCCACGTCCTTGAGCAGCAGCGACGAGCCGTTCTGGTCGGAGCGCAGGATGATGTTCTCGAACGCCTCCCTGTCGGGCAGGCGGCCGGCCGTGGTCACCGAATAGGTGAAGGCGAGATCGGTGTTGGTGGGCGGAGCGCCGAACTGGCCGGCGGCGAACTGGGCGTTCTGATCGCGGATCGCGGTGGCGACGTCGCCGGGCGTGAGATCGTAGGAGGCCAGCGCGTCCGGGCGCAGCCAGATGCGCATGGAATAGTTGCGGGCGCCGAAGAGCTGCGCCTCGCCGATGCCCGGCAGCCGCTTGAGCTCGTCGAGGACGTTGAGCAGCACGTAGTTCGACACATAGGTCGCGTCGTAACGCGGATCCGTCGACGACATGGTCAGAACCGCCAGGATCGACGAGTTCTGCTTGGCGACGGTGACGCCGAGTCGCTGGACCTGCTCGGGCAGGGAGGCATTGGCCTGCTGCACGCGGTTGTTGACGTTGATCGTCGCCTGGTCGGGATCGGTGCCGCTGGCGAAGGTGACGGTGATCGTCGCCGTGCCCGTCGAGGAGTTCGTGGACTGCATGTACAGCATGTCCTCGACGCCGTTGATCTGCTGCTCGATCGGCGCGGCGACGGTCTGGGCGATGGTCTCGGCGCTGGCGCCGGGATAGGAGGCGCGCACCTGGACCTGTGGCGGCACCAGCTGCGGATATTGCTCGATCGGCAGCGCGCTGATCGACAGCAGGCCGCCGAGGGTGATGAGGATCGAGATGACGGCCGCGAAGATCGGCCGGTCGACGAAGAAGCGGGCGTTCATCGCGCGGACTCCGCTGCCGCTTCGTCGCCATTCGTGGCGCGGCGGGCGTCATCGCCATCGGGCAGGGCGGTCAGGGGGACCGGCGGCTCGTTCGTCCGAATGCCGGTGCCCGAGGCCGTTCCGGCTTCGACAACCACCTTGTCCGCATCGCCTGCGTCGGGCTGGATCACACCCTGCTGCTCGGCATCGGCCTCTGCAGGCTGAGACGCGGCCGGCTCGGGCTCGGCGGGCTTCGGCGCATCGGTGGCAGCGGCCGCGTCGGCGCCTGTGGCGTCTTCACCGGCCGGCTCGGCCGCCGGCTGCGGGTCGACCGGCGCGCCCGGGCGGACCTTGACGACGCCCTTGACGATGACCCGGTCACCATTCGCCAGCCCTTCCGAGACGACGATGGAGCCGTCGAGATTGCGGCCGACGACGATCGGGCGGACCTCGGCGACATTCTCGTCGGTCAGCGTGTAGACGAACGTGCCCTGCGGCCCCTGCATCAGCGCCTCCATCGGCAACTCGATGGCATCCTCGATGGACAGACCCTCGAGCTGCAGGCGCACGAACTGGCCCGGCAGCAGCCTGGTGTCGGGGTTCGGCAGCACAGCGCGCGACAGGATCGTGCCGGTCTGGGAATCGATGGTGGTGGAGGTAAAGTCGATGGTGCCGGTCTGGCCGTAGGTCTCGCCGTCGCCGAACATCACGGTGACGGTGAGGTCGGACGGCGACGAGGAGCCCTGCAGCTGGCCGCTTTCGACCAGCTCGCGGATCGAGGCGGCCTCGGTGTCGGCAGCCGAGAAGTTCACATAGACCGGGTCGAGCCGGCTGATGCGGGTGAGCAGGTCGCCGGTGCTGAGCAGACTGCCTTCGGGCACCTGTTCCAGGCTGGTGACGCCGCCGACCGGCGCCTCGACGGTCGCGTAGTCCAGCGAGAGATTGGCGGTGCGCAGCTGCGCCTCGGCGGCCGCGACCTGCGCCTCGGCGAGTTCTCGCGCCGAGATCGAATCCTCGAGGGTGGCCTGGCTCGATGCCCCGCTGCGGGCGAGCTGGCGGGCCCGGGCTTCGCTGCGCTGTGCCTGGCCGAGCTGGGCCTGGGCCTGCAGGACCTGCGCCCTGGCCAGCGCGACCTGGGCCTCGTAGGTCGCCGGATCGATGCGGAACAGGAGGGTGCCGGCAGCCACCTGCGAGCCTTCGTCGAAATCGCGTTCCAGCAGGATGCCGCCGACGCGGGCGCGCACCTCAACCTCGCGGGAGGAGGCGACGCGGCCGGCATATTCGTAGGTGACCGGCAGGCTCGTGGTCTTGACGGTCTGCACGGTCACGGCGGGCGGGGGCGGGGTGCCGCCGGCGCCCTGTGCCAGGGAAAGGCTGGTCGTCGCCAGCGACGCGGCGGCCAGTGCCGTCATGCGCAAAATCAGGTTAAGTCCGCGCATTGTAAAACCTTTTTCCGGCCGGCTCCGGCGGCGTTCTCTTGCATTGCAGCATACATACATGCATAAATGTATCCGAGCAAGGGAGGCAGGATTTGAGACGCACGAAGCAGGATGCCCTGCAGACGCGCGAGGCGATCCTCGACGCTGCGGAAACGTTGTTCTACGAAAAGGGCGTCGCTTCGACGACCCTCGGTCACATTGCCGCGACCGCAGGCCTCACCCGCGGCGCGATCTACTGGCACTTCGCCAACAAGCTCGTACTGTTCCAGGCGATGCAGGACCGCGCCCGCCTGCCGCAGGAGGAGTTCTTCGACGAACAGGCCTGCGCCGGCCGCCGCTCCCTGCAGGATCTCTACGAGAACACGATCGAGGCGCTCAGGCATCTGGAGCGCGACGAAAGAACCCGTAAGGTGCTGACGATCCTCCTGTTCCGCTGCGAATATGTGGGCGAGATGCAGGATGCGATGATCCGGCGGACCGACGCCGAGGAGACCATGCACAAGGCTGTTTCCGGGATTTTCGCCGCGGTGCAGCATCGCGGCGAGCTGAAGCACGAATGGGAGCCGAAAGAGGCGGCAACGGCCTATGTCTGCGCGGTGAGCGGGGTGATTTCCGAATGGTTGCGCTCGGATCGCGGCTTCGACCTGACCGGGGTCGGCACCCGGGTGGTGCGCAGCGTCATTGCCGGCTTCGCCTGTGCCGGCGCGCGGGTCGCCTGCTTGGAAGAGAAGGCGCAGACGGGTGTGGTGGCGGATGCCACCTGAGGCCAGGCAGGACGCAGGCGCTGCGTTGCCATGCGGGGCAGCGAATGTTTTCCCCGAAGGATGGCGATATTTGGAACGTGCGACGCTGCAATGGCGCAGCAGGGGTTCTATCTTCCGGCACGACTGCGATGTAGGCACGGTCATGCCGGACCTGCCGTCTTCCCGGCAACCAACCAACCGCGGCAAGATGCCGGCCTGCGCGCCGGGCCGGGACGATCCGGGCGGACACGGACACTGAAAAGGAACGACGCCTGATGAGTTCTCTCGCCCGCCAGCCGGAGCATTCGCCGGAGCCCACCTTCCCGATTCCCGCGGGCGTCTTCGCCGAGACCGTGACCATGGTGACGCATTACACCGACAGTCTGTTCGCGTTCCGCATCACCCGGCCGCAGAGCTTCCGCTTCCGCTCGGGCGAGTTCGTGATGATTGGCCTGCCGAACGCGGAGAAGCCGGTCTATCGCGCCTATTCGATCGCCAGCCCCGCCTGGGACGAGGAACTGGAGTTCTTCTCCATCAAGGTGCCGAACGGCCCGCTGACCGAGCATCTGCAGAAGATCAAGGTCGGCGACACGGTGCTGATGCGCAAGAAGGCGACGGGGACGCTCGTCCACGACGCGCTGAAGCCGGGCAAGCGGCTGTTCCTGTTCTCGACCGGTACCGGCATCGCGCCGTTTGCCTCGGTGATCCGCGACCCGGAGACCTACGAGAAGTTCGACCAGGTGATCCTGACCCAGACCTGCCGCGGCGATGCCGAGCTCGCCTATGGCCGCGAACTGGTGGAGACCTGCCGGACCGACGAGCTGATGAGCGAGTTCATCGGCGACAAGCTGATCTTCCATGCCAGCGCGACCCGCGAGGGCGAGACGCGCGGCCACCGCATCACCACGCTGATCGAGAACGGCAGGCTGTTCCAGGATCTGGGCATCGCGCCGCTCGACCCGGAGACCGACCGGGCGATGATCTGCGGCTCCATGGCGATGCTGAAGGATACCGAGGCGCTGCTGGAGGCACGCGGCTTCGAGGAAGGTGCCAACAACAAGCCGGGCACCTTCGTCGTCGAACGCGCCTTCGTGGACTGATCCGATGAAATGCCGGCGCATCGCGCGCCGTGCTTGACAGAGACGGCGCCGGGCGGCACGCCGGCCCGATGACGCACGCTCCCCATGCCGGACTGAAGGTCCTGGAACTCGCCCGCATCCTGGCCGGTCCGTGGATCGGCCAGACGCTTGCCGATCTCGGCGCCGACGTGATCAAGGTGGAGAGCCCGGCCGGCGACGATACGCGCGGCTGGGGCCCGCCCTTCGTCGAGCGGGACGGCGAGCGCACGGCCGCCTATTTCCATGCCTGCAACCGCGGCAAGCGGTCCGTGGTCGCCGATTTCGCCACCGAGGCGGGGCGGGCGCTGGTGCGCGAACTGGCAGAAGAGGCCGACGTCCTGGTCGAGAACTTCAAGGTCGGCGGACTGGCGAAGTTCGGCCTCGACCATGCAAGCCTGGCGGCGGTCAATCCACGCCTCGTCTACTGCTCGGTCACCGGCTTCGGCCAGGACGGGCCCTATGCCGGCCGAGCCGGCTACGACTTCATGATCCAGGGCATGGGCGGGATCATGAGCCTGACCGGCGATCCGGCGGGCGAGCCCCAGAAGATCGGCGTCGCCTTTGCCGACATCTTCACCGGCCTCTACGGCACGATCGCCATCCAGGCGGCGCTGGCCGACCGGGAACGGACCGGGCGCGGCCAGTATGTCGACATGGCGCTCTACGACTGCATGGCGGGCGTGCTGGCCAACCAGGCGCTGAACTTCTTCGCAACGGGCCTCGCCCCGACGCGGCTCGGCAATGCCCATCCCAACATTGTGCCGTATCAGGTCTTCCCGGTCGCCGACGGCCATCTGATCATCGCCTGCGGCAACGACCGGCAGTTCGCGCGCCTGTGCGCCGTCCTCGGCCTGCCGCAGCTCGCCGCGGATCCGCTGTATGCCACCAACGAGGCGCGGGTCGCCCATCGCGAGGCACTGGCGCCGATCCTGGCGGGTGCGATCGCCGCGTGGCGCCGCGACGACCTTCTCGCGGCGCTTGAGCCGGTGGGGGTGCCGTCGGGGCCGATCAACGATGTCGCCGACGTCTTTGCCGATCCGCAGATCGTCCATCGCGGCATGCAGATCGCGCCCGGCGGCACGGCGGGCGTGCGCAGCCCGATCACCTATGGCGCGGCCGAACTGTCGCTGGAGCGGCCGGCGCCACGGCTCGGCGAGCATCAGGGCGCGCGCTTCGGCGACGGCGGCTGAGGTCGCTGGCAGGGACAGTCGGCTAGACGGCAAGATGGCTGGAGACGATCTCGGGATCGGCTTCCATCTCGGCGAAACTGCCAGTGAAGCAGACGGTGCCGGTTTCGATGATGACCGCGCGATCGGCGATGGCGCGGGCGAAGCCGAGATTCTGTTCCGACAAAAGCACCGACAGGCCCTCGCGCTTGAGGTCGAGGATCGCGGCGGCCATGGCGTCGACGATCACGGGGGCGATGCCTTCGGAGGGCTCGTCCAGAAGCAGCGTCTCGGGATTGCCCATCAGCGTGCGGGCGAGGCTGAGCATCTGCTGTTCGCCGCCCGACAGGCGGCCGCCCTTCTGGCCGCTGCGTTCGCCGAGATTGGGGAAAAGGTCGTAGAGCCGCGCCGGGGTCCAGGGCGCGTCATCGTCGATGGCGTCGCGGCGGCCGACCTCGAGATTCTCCGCCACGGTCAGGTCCTTGAAGATGCGACGGTCCTCGGGGACGTAGCCGAGACCCATGCGGGCGATGCGGTAGGGCGGCAGGCCGGTGATGTCGGTGCCGCGATAGCGCACCGTGCCGCGGCGCGGGCGCACCAGGCCCATGGCGCTCTTCAGCGTCGTCGACTTGCCGGCGCCGTTGCGCCCGATGAGGGCGACGATCTCGCCCGACTGCACGGCGAGCGAGACGCCGTGCAGGATGTGGGCTTCACCGTAGAAGCTGTCGATCGCCTGCAGTTCAAGCATCTGGCGCCACTTGTTCAGTGATCGATTCAACGGCGCCGCCGCCCAGATAGACCGCCCGGACGGTCGGGTCGGCACGGATCGCCTCGGCGGTGCCCTCGGCGATGACCGCGCCGCGGTTCATGACCACGATGCGGTCGGCATGGGCGAAGACGACGTCCATGTCGTGTTCGGTGAAGAGGACACTGAGCCCGGTCTCCTCGACGATGCCGCGCACCAGCGCCATCAGGGCAGTGCGCTCGCGCGGCGCCATGCCGGCGGTGGGCTCGTCCATCAGGAGCAGCCGCGGCGATGCGGCCAGCGCGACGGCGAGTTCCAGTCGCTTGACGTCGCCATAGGCGAGCTCGGCGGAGGGGCGGTCGGCGGCCTCGGCCATGCCGACGGTGGCGAGCAGCCGGTCGGCCGCGTCGCGCTCGGCGGCAACGGCGCGGGAAAAGAAATCGAAGCGGCGGTTGCGATGGGCGAGGAGGGCGGCCTGCAGGTTCTCGCGAACGGTCATCGACGCGAAGGTCTGGGTGATCTGGAAGGTGCGCCCGACCCCGAGCCGTGCAATGCGGCGCGCCGGCAGGCCGGCGATCTCGGCGCCGAACAGCCGCACCGAGCCGCGATCGGGCCGCAGCTGGCCGTTGAGCATGTTGAAGGTGGTCGACTTGCCCGCGCCGTTGGCGCCGATCAGCGCCAGCATCTCGCCCGCGGCGAGGTCGAAGGCCACATCGTCGACCGCGACGACACCGCCGAAAGCCTTGGCGAGACCCTGGATCGCGAGCGCCTTCATGCGGCAGCGCCGGGCTGGCCTGCCGCGCGGCGGCGGGCCAGGCCGGCGATCGAGCGCAGCCCGCCGGCCAGCCCCTGGGGCGCCAGGATGCAGACGGCCAGGATGATGATGCCGAATATGGAGCGCCAATAGGGCAGCCGGCCGACCCAATCCTCGATGCCGACGAAGACGGCGGCGCCGGCGATCGGGCCCGACAGGGCCTGCACGCCGCCGATCAGCACCATAAGCAGCGCATCGACGGATTGGCCCACCGACAGGATGGTGGGAAAGACGCTGCCCTTGGCGAAGACGAAGACCGTGCCGGCGAGCGCGGCGAAGAGGCCGGCGAGGACGAAGGCGGCGAGCTGGCGGCCCCGCACGTCAAGGCCGATGGCCTCGGCGCGCAGCGGCGAATCGCGGGTGGCGCGCAGGAGATAGCCGAAGGGTGCGTGGGCGACCCGGCGGATCAGCCAGAGACCGGCGCCGCAAAGGCCGAGCGCGATGAGATAGTAGGCCGTGCGGGAGGCGGCGAAGCGGTCGGGCCAGACGCCGAGGATGCCGTCGTCCCCGCCGGTCACATCCTGCCATTGCAGGGCGACGGCCCACAGGATCTGCGCGCCCGCCAGCGTCAGCATGGCGAGATATACGCCGGACAGGCGCACGCAGAACCAGCCGATGACGAGGGCGCCGACGCCGCCGGTGGCCACGCCCAGCGCCATGGCGGGAAGCATCGGCAGGCCGAGCGCAGTCGCGGCGAGGGCCGCCCCGTAGGCGCCGAGGCCGAAGAAGGCGGCGTGGCCGAAGGAGATCATGCCGCCCAGACCCATCATGAACTGCAGGCTGGCGGCAAACAGCGCGGCGACGAAGAAGTCGGCGAGCAGGATCAGGGCGAAGCCGGATTCGACCAGCGGCAGCAGCGCGAAGGCGGCAAAGGCAAGGACGACGAGGATGGTCGTCGCCCGGCCGGGCAGCCGCAGCGTGGCGCCGCGCTCGGCCGGGGCCGGCGCGACGAGGGCCGGCTGGCCGAACAGGCCGTGGGGCCGCACGACCAAGATGGCGGCCATCACCAGGAAGGGCAAGACGGTGGCGAGGGTGGGAAACCACAAGAGGGTGAAGGCGTTGAGGACGCCGATCAGCACCGCGGCCGCATAGGCGCCGCCGATGGAGCCGAGCCCGCCGACGACGACGATGACGAAGGCCTCGACCACGACGTCGAGATCGAGGGCGAGGCTGACCGCTTCGCGCGGGGTCTGCAGCGCGCCGGCGAGCCCCGCCAGGAAGGCGCCGAGCATGAAGACGGTGGTGAACAGGCGCGCCTGGTCGACGCCGAGGGCGCCGGTCATCTCGCGGTCCTCGGTCGCGGCGCGCACCAGCGTGCCCCAGCGGGTGCGGTTGAGAACCAGCCAGACGGCGGCCAGGACGACCGGACCGGCGGCGATCAGCAGGAGATCATATTGCGGCACCGGTTCGCCGAGGATCCGCAGTGCCCCGCCGAGGCCCGGCGCGCGGGGCGCCAGAAGGTCCTCCGGGCCCCAGATGGCCAGGGCGACATCCTGGATGACGAGGAGGACGCCGAAGGTGGCGACGAGCTGGTAGAGCTCGGCCGAGGCATAGAGCCGGCGCAGGACGACGACTTCGATCAGCCCGCCGACGAGAGCGACCGCCACGGCCGCCGCCAGCATGCCGCCCCAGAAGCCGAGAAAGCCGGTCGGCAGGAACGTCACCGCCGAATAGGCGACATAGGCGCCCAGCATGAACAACGAGCCATGGGCGAAGTTGACGATGCGCGTGACGCCGAAGATCAGCGACAGGCCGGCCGCCACCAGGAACAGCGACGACGCGTCGGCAAGGCCGGCCAGAAGCTGGGCGAATACGAAGCCGAGCGTCGTCAACACCGTCTCCTCGTTGGGAACCCGCGCGGCGACGCCGCGGCGCGGACCACCGCGCGCCCGCCTGGCCGGGTTGCGGGCCTATTCGGCTGGGCGCAGCTTGCGGGCTTCCTCGGGCGACGGAAGGTAGTCGGCGCCGTCGGCATAGCGCCAGTCGACCATGACGCCCTGGCCGTCGCGCACCGCCGTGCGACCGACCCAGGCGCCCATGGTGGACTGGTGGTCGGCTTCGCGGAAGGTGAAGGGGCCGGAGGGGGCGTCGGGGACCTCGAGGCCCTCGAAGGCGGCGACGAGGGATTCGGCATCGGTGGCGCCCGCCTTCGACAGGGCGGCGGCGATGGCGAGCATCGAATTGTAGCCGACGAGCGAGCCGGCATAGGGATGCTCGCCGTATTTCGCCTCGTAGGCCTTGCGGAAGGCGTCATGTTCCGGCGTGTCGATGTCGTACCAGGGGTAGCCGGTGACGATCCAGCCCTCCGGGGCCTCGGCGCCGAGCGGCTCCAGATATTCCGGTTCGCCGGACAGAAGGGACACCACCTCGCGGCCGTCGAACAGGCCGCGGATGTCGCCCTCGCGCACGAATTTGGCGAGGTCGGCCCCGAAGGTGACGTTGAAGATCGCGTCGGGCTTCATCGCCTCCAGCGCGCGCACGGTGGGGCCGGCATCCAGCTTGCCCTGGGGCGGCCACTGCTCGCCGACGAACTCGACCTCCGGCTTGCGCTTCTTCAGCTCCGCCTTGAAAGCGGTGACGGCGTCGGTGCCGTAGGCATAGTTCGGCGCGATGGTGGCCCAGCGCGTGGCGTCCATCTTGGCGGCTTCCTCCGCCAGCATCGCGGCCTGCATGGCCGTGGAGGGGCGCAGGCGGAAGGTGTAGCGGTTGCCCTGCGACCAGACGATGGCGTCGGCCAGCGGCTCGGTAGCCAGATACGGCACCTGACGCTGTTTGGCGAAGTCGGTCAGGGCCAGGCCGACATTGGAGAAGAAGCCGCCCCACACGATCGCGACGTCGTCAGAGGCGACGAATTCCTCGGCGATGCGGATGGCGTCGGCAGGCTTGCCGTTGTCGTCGCGGCTGACGACCGTGACCGGCCGGCCGTCGATGCCGCCGGCGGCATTGATCTCCTCCAGCGCCAGTTCCCAGCCCTTGCGATAGGGGCCGGTGAAGGCGGGCAGGGTGGTGTAGCTGTTCATCTCGCCGAGGGTGATCGGCTCCTGGGCGAGGCCTGGCGCCGAAAGCCCTGCGAACCAAGCGAGGGCGCCTGCGAGCGTGGCGAGCATCCGTCCGGTGGTCATGGCTAGTCCCCGTGTCTGGCGGCCGTCGCACCCGATCTGCGCCGAGCCTGCCCTCGGGTCATGGCCGAAAGCCATCGCCATCGCAAGGCCACAAGGACGTCATAGCCCCGCCGGAGACCGCCGCGGGCGGGGCGAAACGCCGCGCAGGCGTCAGCCCGGCGCAGGCTCCGAGGATTAATCTGCCATTAACCGACCTTCGATTAGATCGCACAGCAACCGAAAATTAACGCAGATGACCAAAGCGCTAACAGACACCCGTCCGATCCGCCTCAAGGGCCGCTCCTTCCTTGCGCTGGTGCTGTCCCCCGAGCTGCCCTTCGACCGCTGGCTGGCACGCCTCGACGACCTGGCCTCGCGTTCGACCGGCTTCTTCCTCGGGCGTCCGATCGTCCTCGATGTCGAGGGTCTGGACATCGACCAGGCGCAGCTGAAGGACCTGATCGGGGAACTGGGCGAGCGCAGCGTGCGGATTATGGGCATCGAGGGTGCCCGCGCCTCGCTGCTGGGCTTCGGCATGCCGCCGGCCATGAAGGGCGGACGCCCGGCCGACGATTTCGAACCGCCCGCCGCGCCGGAACCGGCCGTTGCGCCGACCAGCGCCGCGCCAAGGACCGAAGCGCCGGCCCCGCGGCCCGAGCCCCAGCCGATGCGCGCAATGCCGTCGATCATCATCCACGAGCCGGTACGCTCGGGGCAGTCGGTGATCTTCCCGGAAGGCGACGTGACCATCCTGGGCTCCGTCGCGTCGGGCTCGGAGATCGTCGCGGGCGGGTCGATTCACGTCTACGGCACCCTGCGCGGTCGGGCGATGGCGGGCTCGGTGGGCAACGCCTCGGCGCGCATCTTCTGCCGCAAGCTCGAGGCCGAGCTTCTGGCGATCGACGGACTCTATAAAATGGCAGACGACATGAACCCGGCGCATCGCGGGCAGGCCGTGCAGGTCTGGCTCGACGGCGACACGCTGAAGACGGAGATTCTGGTCTAGCCGGCGGCGACCAGCTTACAGGAGAACGAGATGGCAAAAGTAATCGTGGTGACTTCGGGCAAGGGAGGCGTCGGCAAGACGACATCCACGGCTGCGCTCGGCGCCGCGCTGGCACAGCGGGGCGAAAAGACCGTCGTGGTCGATTTCGACGTCGGCCTGCGCAATCTCGATCTCGTCATGGGGGCCGAGCGCCGCGTGGTCTACGACCTGATCAACGTGGTGCAGGGCGATGCCAAGTTGCCGCAGGCGCTGATCCGCGACAAGCGGCTGGAGACGCTGTTCCTGCTGCCGGCCTCGCAGACCCGCGACAAGGACAATCTCACGTCGGAAGGCGTGGAGAAGGTCATGAACGAGCTGCGCGAGACCTTCGACTGGATCATCTGCGACAGCCCGGCCGGCATCGAGCGCGGCGCCACGCTGGCGATGCGCCACGCGGACGTGGCCGTGGTCGTGACCAACCCGGAAGTCTCCTCGGTGCGCGATTCGGACCGGATCATCGGCCTGCTCGACGCCAAGACCGCCAAGGCAGAACGCGGCGAGCGCATGGACAAGCACCTGCTGCTGACCCGCTACGACCCGAACCGCGCCGAGCGTGGCGACATGCTGAAGGTCGAGGACGTGCTGGAGATCCTGTCGATCCCGCTGCTCGGCATCATCCCCGAATCGATGGACGTGCTGCGCGCATCCAACCTCGGCACGCCAGTCACGCTGGGCGACGCCCGCAGCGCACCGGCGCTGGCCTATATCGATGCCGCACGCCGCCTGGCCGGCGAGACCGTTCCCATGACGATCCCGGGGGAGAAGCGCGGCCTGTTCGGCAAGATCTTCGGACGGAGAGCGGCATGAGCCTTTTCAGTTTCTTCAGCAAGCAGAGCTCGGCGCCGATGGCGCGCGAGCGCCTGCAGGTCCTGCTCGCCCACGAGCGCGCGACGGTCGGCCATTCCGATCTCGTCGGCCTCCTGCGCGAGGAGATTCTTGCGGTGATCGCACGGCACGTCCATGTCGACCGCGAGAAGGTGATCGTGAAGATGGATCGCGGCGAACAGGTCTCGACCCTGGAGGTCGACATCGAGATTCCCGTGACCGCGAGTGTGCGGGCCGCCTGACGGCACCCGCCAAACCCGCAGGCGAAATCCTCGCCGCGGAATTGCCAAGAAGGAGAACGCCATGAGCCGAGTGACCATGCTCGAGCGGCTCAAGGAGCTGCAGCAGACGCCGAAGTTCCAGAACCGCGACATCCGCACGATCAGCGCGATCCTCTCCAACGAGGCGCTGGCCAAGCACGTGGAAGCCTGCGAGCAGTCTGCGGCGCGCTGACCGCACCCCTTGTCAGCCGATCCTCCGGCCCGGCCGCAGCATCCTGCGGCCGGGCCTTTGCGTTCGCGTTCCCGCGATGGGGACCGATGACATGGTGCGGCAGGGGAATCGCATTTGGAAATTTTTGTAGTCTGATTGTTCACTTGCGTTTGCGATGGATTCTTCGCTTGGACGGCGGATTTTCGCCGTTGGGAGGATGCCGTGGAAGAATTCGTCGCCTGCTGGGAAGGGCTTGATGATCCGCGCACCGGCAATGCCGAACTGCATGATTTCCACGAACTCCTG
>NZ_JAZHLI010000031.1:0-52359 GCF_036549475.1 Aurantimonas sp. A2-1-M11
CGCGCCGCGGCGGCCGACGGCGCCACAATCCGCCGCTTCAAGGAATTCCACGATAGCGCTGCCTCCTGGAGCCGGGTCGAGCGTATCATCGCCCGCGTCGAGGCCGGCCCCCGCGGCTGCGACACTCGCTTCATCGTCACCAGCCTGACCAGTGGGACCGGCAAGACGCTGTACGAAGGCGTCTACTGTGCCCGCGGCCAGGCCGAGAACCACATCAAGGCGTGGAAAGCCCATCTCGCCGCCGATCGCACTTCGTGCAGCAGCGCCGCCGCCAACCAGATCAGGCTGTTCCTGCATGCCGGCGCCTACTGGCTGATGTGGACCCTGCGCGCCGCCCTGCCGAAGCGCTCGCCGTGGCGGCGCGCCCAGTTCGACACGCTGCGCCGGCGCATCGTGAAGATCGCCGCACGCGTCGACGACATGAAGACCCGCATCACGCTGCACCTGCCGAGCGCCTGTCCCGCCGCGCCCCTGATGCGCCTGCTTCTCGAGCGACTGCCGCGCATGGCGCCAGTCTGACGACTGCCCCGGCCGTCGCCCCCGCTCGCCCCGAAACCGCAACCTCAAAACCCGAACATCCCGAACCGCGCCGCCACCGCGAGCGCGCCCGAAAAGCATGGGCGACACCGACCCGACAGTGCCGCCAATGTCCAACGGGAATGTCAGGCGCGCCCTGATGCATGATCCGGGCTAGCCGGCCGAAGCTGGATCCAGCGTCTCACCCTGCGGTGGATATATTCGCGACAGCTGATGGAGGTGCCCGCGCATTTCGGCGGCGGCGCGATCGGGTTCACGCCCTTCCAGGGCCTCGAATATACGGACGTGCGCAGCGTAAGCCGTCTCCATCTGACCATCGTTCAGCAGGCTCGTCCGGCGGACTTCACGTAACCATTCATCGATCGCGACAAAGAACCCGTTGATGATCGGATTCTCGACGACCCGGGCGATCGCCGAGTGAAACTCGACATCAGTCCGTCCAAATTCATCCATGTCTCCCACGGCATCACGGTTCCGCTCCAGCTCGGCCCGAAGCCCCGCGATCTGGTCGTCGGAGATGCGCTCTGCGGCAATACGGGCGACGCCCGTCTCCACGATCGCCCTTATCTCCATGAAAGAGCGCAGGCCGCCCGGTTCAGTCAGATGAAACGCCGCTGCTTCTGACAGCATGCCGAGGAGAAAGTCCGGCCGGGGCCCGCAGACGCGGGCGCGCGTCCCCGGCCGGGTCTCGATGAAGCCCTTGCTTTCCAGCGCGGCGGTCGCCTCGCGCACCGTCAGACGCGACACGCCGAACTCGTCCATGAGGTCGCGCTCGGAGGGCAGCGCGTCGCCCATCTCGTAGACCCCGGCGCGAATGTCGGTCGCCAGCATGTCCACGAGGTCCTCGTGCATGCGCCGTCGCCGCACGATCCGCCCCGCACGTCTCTGTCTGGCCGGCTTGGCCTTCTCGGTGTTAGCGACCACTGCGCTCTCCCCTTTTACCAGGATCGATAGAGCGATGAATGCGCCCGTTGACAAGCCTAGTCACCATGCGTCAGAAAGTCATCAACTGGCTGGACCGTCTGATGGTCGGACCAGTTTGCAGCGGAACCGCCATCCGGGATGGGATGCGGTCCGACTCGCCAATTGGGAGGTTCTTCATGCAGAAATCTTTGTTCGCGGCGCTGGTTCTCGGCGCTTCCACTGTCGCCTTTCCGGCTCTCGCCGAGGACATCGCCATCGCGCTCCACGTCGAGCCGGGCCACGAGATGTTCCAGGTCGGTGAGCGACTGAAGAAGAATATCGAGGAGAAATCCGAGGGTCGCTTCACGGTCACGCTGCTCGGCACCGAAGTCGGCGGCGAGCGCGATCACCTCGAGGGCGCTAGCAGCGGCGAGTACCAGATCGCGCTGGGCGGTTCGATGCCGATGACCCTGTACGCGCCGAAATATGCGGGCGCGGACCTGCCCTTCGTGTTCGATTCCAGCGCCGACGCCAAGAAGGTCTATGAAGGCGAAATGGGCGAGCAGCTGCGGCAAGCCGTCCGCGAGAACGGCAATCTGGAGCTGGTCGGCCTGTCGATCCGCAACCCGCGGAACCTCACCTCGAAGAACCCGGTGAAGACGCCGGACGATATCCAGGGCGTTCGCATGCGGGTGCCGGAAATCGCCCCCTGGGTGCAGATCTGGACGGAAATCGGCGCCCTGCCGAGCCCCATTGCCTGGCCGGAGGTTTACACCGCGCTGCAGACAGGCGTCATCGACATGCAGGAGAATCCCGTCGACTACATTTGGTCGGGCAAGCTGTTCGAAGTGCAGTCGCACATCGCCAAGACGCAGCACGTCTATTCGTTCTTTCACTGGCTCATGAACGAAGATTTTTATGAAGGACTGTCCGAAGAGGACCAGACCTTGCTGCAGGAATCCATTGAAGATGCGATCACCTGGGGAGACGAGCTTGTCACAGGCAACGAGGCTAAGCTTTATGAGCAGCTTCAAGAGCAAGGCATGAAAATTGTCGAACCGGACGTTGCGGCGTTCCGCGCCAAGGCGGCTCCGGCCATCCGCGAGATCGCGGACGGCTTTGCGCCCGAGGTGCGGGACTACGTGCTGTCCAAGCTGAACTGATAAGTCCTTAGCCTGCGGCACGCCCGTCTTGGTCGGCGGGCGTGCCTTTTACTGGGTCAGTATCGGGGGGATCGCGTGGCGGCGTCGATTGAAAAGGGAAGCGTTGCGTTCCCGAACAGACTTGCGGGCTATTTCTGGCGGTTTGTCGAGGTCGTCATGACCCTCGCCTTTATCGCCATGCTGGTCGTGATGTTCGTCCAGGTGGCATCGCGCTACGCGCTCGGCATCGGCGTACCCTGGACCGACGAGACATCTCGCTTCCTATTTATCGCCGAGATCTTTCTCGGGGCCGCGATCGCTCAACGCCATGGCGCTCAAATCCGGATCACAATCCTGCTCGATCTCATGTCGCCGCGGATCCGGCGTTGGTTCGACATTCTCGGCGACGTGCTCACGGCCGGAATCGCCATTCTCGTGGTTGCCGGAGCTTTTGAGATGATGGGCCAGACACAGAACGTCAGCGCCAGCACCATCCCCGTCTCTTACGCTAATCTCTATCTCGTCCAGGCGGTCGGGCTCATCATGCTGATCGCCCTCCTCCTCAAGGACATCGCCGACGCATTCCGCGGCACGCGCCAGACGGACAGCATGTCATGATCATTTTCCTCGCCCTCTTCGGCACGCTTCTCCTTCTGCTCTTCATCGGCGTGCCAGTCGGCTTCGCGATGATTGGCGCCTCGATCTCGGTGCTCGCAGCCACCCGCGGCTTCGACAGCATTCCCTACGAGATGCTTGCCCAGCGCACCCTTTACGGCGTCAACAGCTTTACCCTTCTCGCAATTCCAGCCTTCCTGCTTATCGGCCGGTTGATGAATGCGTCGGGCATTTCAGACCGCGTGTTCAACATCGCTCGGTCGCTTGTTGGGCACCTCCGCGGCGGACTTGGGCACGTCAACGTCCTGTCCAGCATGATCTTCGCGGGCATGTCTGGCTCGGCGGTCGCCGACGCCGGCGGCCTCGGTCCGCTCCAGATGCGGGCTATGGAACGCGACGGCTACGACAAGGGCTTCAGCGCAGCCGTTACCGCCAGTTCGGCGACTATCGGGCCAATCATCCCGCCGAGCATCCCCGCCGTGATCTACGGTGCCCTCGCCAATGTCTCGATTGCCGCGGTCTTTCTCGGATCTATCGTTCCCGGCGTCCTGATGGGCCTCGGCTTGATGGTTCTTGTCGCTTATATTTCGCATAAGCGTGGCTATCCCGTCGCAAAACGCGCGACCATGCGCCAGATCGCCTCGGCCTGCAGTGCCGGCTTCTTGCCGATCCTGACCCCGATCATCATCATCGCCGGCATCCTTTCCGGCATCTTCACGCCCACTGAGGCCTCGGCGATCGCCGTGGTCTACTGCACCATCATCGCATTCTTCGTCTATGGAACGATCACAGTTCGAGAATTCTGGGTGATCTGCAAGGATACAGCGGTCGACACCGCGGCGCTGCTGGTGATCATCGCGGGCTCTGCACTCTATGCCTGGGTTCTAGCACGCTATCAGGTCACCACGCTGATCATCGACTACCTCGCAGTCAATATCGACAATAAGTACGTGCTGCTGGTGGTCCTGAACATCTTCATTCTGCTTGTCGGCTGCTTCATCGACTCGGTCCCGGCGCTGTTCCTCCTAACCCCCATCCTGACGCCGCTCGTGATCAGTTACGGGATCGATCCTGTGCATTTCGGCGTGGTGATGATCTTCAACCTGATGATCGGTTTGGTGACACCGCCAGTCGGCACGGTTCTGTTCACCGTACAGCGGGTAGCCGACATCCCATTCGGCCACCTCGTGAAGGAAATCCTGCCCTTCTACATTCCGTTGTTCGCGATGCTGATTGCGATCACATTCCTGCCCTGGCTGGTCCTCGCTGTTCCGAACCTTCTGCTGAACTGAGCCCGGACAACTTCTTCAAAACGGAGCATTCTGATGGCAACCCTCGTCTTCGGTGGGCTGGGACATGTCGGGTCCTGGATTTCCCACGATCTGGCGGCACGTGGCGAAGATGTCGTCATCTTCGACCTCGGCGCGACCGGGCTCGACGGACTTGGCCACGACTATCTCGAGCCCTATCGCGACAGGCTGACCTTCGAGAACGTCGACGTTCTCGATGTCCACACCCTGTTCGAACGGATGCGCGCCTATGAAGGTCGAATCGACGCCGTCATCTTCGGCGTCGCCGTCATCGCCGGTCCGAACTTCGCTAAGCGGCCATTTCGCCACATCCAGATCAACACGGTCGGGATGCTGAACGTGATCGAGGCCTGCCGCATCTTCGGCGTGCCGAAATTCATCAACCTCAGCTCCGGCGCAATCTATGGCGACCAAGCTGGCGGCCAAACCGAGGATCTGCCGGTCAAGGTGACCGATCTCTACGGTGCGACGAAAGCCTCCAACGAGGTCCTGGCCGTGCAATACGGGCAGACCTACGGGTTCGACGTGCGCAATGCGCGCCTTTATTTCGTCTACGGTCCAGGCAAACTGCCATCGCGGATGCATGTGCTCTACCAAGCGATGTTCGGCCCTCTTGAAGGCCCGACCGAGGTGGACTCGCCGAAGGGAGGCGATCAGTCGCTCGACTGGACGCATGTCCGCGACACGGCAGCCGGTGTGGTTGCTCTCCTCGACGCTCCAGCAAATGTGTCAGGAGAGGCATTCAACATTTCCAGCGGCGTCGCCGTTGCCCATCGCGAAATCGTCGGGCATGTCGCCGATATCGTGGGGCACGAAAGCAAGGTCACGCTCGGCTCGGGCCTGTTCTTCGAACGCGGTGCGCCGCTCGACATCTCCAAGGCCCGTACGCGCCTCGGCTTCGAGCCCCGCTTCGCCGACATCCGTGAGGGCCTGCGCGACTATCACACGTGGCTGCAACGCGCCCGCGCACATTGATCTCACGAATTGCGGAGGGGAAACATGGATCAGCGGATCGTCGCCGAATACATCCTCAGAACGGCCGGGGATCCGCATCGTGTCGCGGATACTATTGCCGGCGAGCAATCCTCGGGGACGTTCATCGCAATCCCCGGGGAGAGCGAGGAACTGAAGGCACGATCCGCTGCGACGGTGGATCGCCTTGAGGAGATCGAGGATAGCAGTCGGCCGATGCTGCCGGGCGCGATCGGGGATAGTGCTCGCAGCTATCGGATGATCCTGTCGTGGCCGCTCGCCAATGTGGGGCCGTCGCTGCCGAACCTTCTTGCTACGGTCGCCGGCAATCTCTTCGAGCTCCGCGAAGTCGCGGGCCTCAAACTCGTCGATCTGCACCTGCCCCCAGCCTTCGCCGATCGCTATCCCGGTCCGGCCTTCGGCGTGGAGGGAACCCGGCAACTGACGGGGGTCGCGGATCGACCGCTCATCGGCACCATCATCAAACCGTCGATCGGCCTGAATCCAGATGAAACCGCCGCTTTGGTCGACCAACTCTGCGAGGGTGGCATCGACTTCATCAAGGATGACGAACTCCAGGCCGACGGCGCGATCTGTCCCTTCGACGAGCGCCTTGCGGCCGTGACGACGGTGATCGCACGTCATGCCGAGCGGACCGGCCGTAAGGTGATGTATGCCGTAAACCTGACCGGCGAAATCGACGAGTTGCTCCGGCGGCACGACCAGGTCGAGGCGGCCGGGGGCACCTGCACCATGGTAAGCCTGAACAGCGTCGGCCTGACAGGCCTGACAGCCCTGCGCCGCCATGCCCGCCTGCCTATCCACGCCCACCGCAATGGATGGGGCTATCTCGGCCGCTCGCCGGACAATGGCTGGTCATATGTCGCATGGCAGAAGATCTGGCGGCTCGCCGGCGTCGACCACATGCATGTCAACGGTCTGGCCAACAAGTTCTGGGAGCCTGACGACAGCGTCATCGCTTCGGCAAAGGCGTGCCTGACACCGCTGTCCCCGGCCCGCCCGGACCGGGTCATGCCGGTCTTCTCCTCAGGACAAAGCGTCAAGCAGGCAGAGGGCACCTGGAGGCATCTGGGCTCGCCGGATCTCATCTACTGCGCCGGCGGGGGGATCATCGCGCATCCCTCGGGAATCGCCGCCGGGGTGCGATCCCTGCGAGAAGCCTGGGACGCCGCGATGCAGGGTGTGCCGTTGCAGGAGGCCGCCGGAAACTCGCCCGACCTGGCCCTTGCCGTGGAGACGTTCGCATGAGGGGCAAATTGCCGGACGGCGTCCTCCTCGCCTTCTATGGAGACGACTTCACTGGCTCAACCGATGCTATGGAAGTCACCGCCTTCGCCGGGCTGCGCACCGTGCTGTTCACCCGCACGCCCGATGCGCAGGATCTCGCCAGCTTCGCCGACTATCCGGTGATCGGCATTGCCGGAACCGCGCGCTCGCGAAGCCCGGACTGGATGGACCGGAACCTCCCCGGCCCCTTGCGGGCGCTGGCCGACCTCTTCCCCAGAATCCTCCAGTACAAGGTCTGCTCGACCTTCGATTCCGCGGCGGACGTCGGCTCGATCGGACGCGCCATCGATATCGGCGACAGCCTTGTCGCCGGCCCCTGGTCGCCGTCGATCGTCGGCGCCCCGCAGCTCGGCCGGTGGCAGGTCTTCGCCAATCTCTTCGCCGCCGCCGGCGGCGTCCGCTATCGCATTGACCGTCATCCGACGATGTCGCGGCATCCCGTAACGCCCATGCGCGAAGCCGATCTGCGCCTGCATCTGTCCAGCCAGACCGCACGGGACGTCGTCTCGATCGACGTGGCGGCCATCGCCGGCGGAACCGCTGACCAAGCCGCCGACCAGGCACGCGACAAGCCTGGCACGATCGTCTTCATCGATGTCGTCGACGAGACGACGCAGGCCGAAGCCGGCCGGCTCGTCTGGGATGGCAGCGACGGCCCGGTGTTCAGCGCTTCCTCCTCGGGACTACAATACGCGCTAGTGGCGCACTGGCGCCGGGCAGGGATGTTGCCTCAGAGTCCGGCCCCGTTCGCGCCGGTCCCACCGGTCGATCACCTGCTGGTGCTGTCGGGCAGTTGCTCGCCGGTCACGGCCGAGCAGATCGAGATCGCTGAAGCGAGCGGCTTCGAAACCATCCGTCTCGACGTGGCACAGGCCGTCGCCCCGGAGACCGCAGCGACTGAAATCGGAAGGATCGAGACGGCGGTCGACGCGGCGATCGAGCGCTGCGGCCGCGTCATCGTCTTTGCCGCCAGGACCGTCGACGATCCGGCCTTCGCCGCGCTCCAGCGGACGGCCGCCGATCGCGGTATTGCCTTTTCAGCCGCCCAGGAATCCATCGGCCGGGTGCTCGGCCGGATTGCGGCCGCTGCCGTCCCGCGCCTTGGCCTGCAACGGATCGTCGTTGCCGGAGGCGATACGTCCGGGCGGGTCCTCGAAGCCTTGCCGGTGACAGCACTGGAAATCGCGCACCCGCTGGGCAAGGGAGCGCCGATCTGCCGTTGTCACAGCCACGTGCCGGAGTTCGACGGGCTCAAGGTGGTTCTCAAAGGCGGTCAGCTCGGCTCACCATCGCTGTTCCTCGACGCGCTGGGAACGCATCAGGTATCCTGATCTTCGCTTTACGGGCAATCCCGGAAGCCATGTCTACCCGAAACGCGAATGCAGAATCCTGGAAGCCATAGTTTCAAAGCGGCAATGTGAGGCTGAGTTCCAGCCCGAAGTGCAACACTCCACCACCTGTCTCGCCGGAGACTTTGACGGACTGATATTACGCCGTTCGCCGCCCGGACGAGCCGCGCGGCGAACGGCTGCGGAATCAGCTGGAAAAGGCCGTTGCCAAGGATTGTGGATCGGCGGCCTCGACGCAGCACGAAAATCGCAGTCTGATCAAGGCCGTAAAGCAGCGGATTTCCCACCCCTGCTTGAAAAGCAATCTCAATCTGCGGTGACAACGGTTCGTGAAACCTAAGAGGTGAACCGAGCCAGGGAGACATAAAAAATCGGCTTTTGAATAAAAAGCCTCCTGTTAAACAAAAAAGCTCCTTTCGGACAGCTCGACTTCCCTTTAGCATTACTGGATGTATATTGAGATCATCGGCGGCATCCCGTCGTCGAGATGATGGTCGACTGTGCGGCGTCCGCGAAAGCGGCCGCCAGGGAAGTTGTAGCTTCCCCGGCAGCCTGACCACCCTGACTCGCTTGGAGAGTACAGCATGGCTGACTTGTGTTTGCCGCGCGCGACGGAGTCGCGCAAGGAAAATCCCCTCATTTCTGAAGACAGGGCTCCCGGCGCGCCCCCGCGTCAGGGGATCTCTGTCGTTCACGACCTGCCGCGCTATGCATTCGGCCCGACGCGACCGCGCGGGCACGTCGTCGGGCAGCGCATGTACATTTCGGGTCTCGCGCCTGCGGTTCGGATCAGCGACATCCCCGACGTTCCGGACGATCTCAAGGTTAGGATGTTGGCCGCTGCGGCGCAGCGCGCAGCGCATCTCTCGGAAGAAGCGGACAATGGTTCCGTCCCGGAAGTCAGCCGGACGGCGGGTTACTGTCACTCAGCGCTGGACGCTGCAGCCCATGCGGCTCCCGAGATTGCCAATGCGCGACGCGAACGCCCCGCAGCCGGGCCGGTCTTCGACGCTGCTGAAATCGCCGCAGCTCGGGCACTGATGGATCGTCTGCGGGAGCATCGGCTCGTTCTCATCGATGCCGCCGGGCTCCACATCGAGCACGACATTGTTGTTCGTCCGGATCTCTGCATCAAGCTTGCGGCCATCGGTTTGATCACCGTGTTGAAATCGCGCGACCGTCTGATCGTTGGCCGTCGTCCCTGACTAGCAACGCCTTCGGCGTGCCTGGCGTTATCCACGAACCCTGTGACGTCCCTTGTGGCCTTAAGGGCCGCTTGGGTCGGCTCGGGATGCGTCAGCCGCTGCTGATCCCGACGGTCCGATTGACCAGCGGCGGGTCATGCCGCCGTCCGTCCCTCAGTAACCCATTTCCCTATTCCCTTCCCTTTGACCTGGCTTAACGCCTGGCATGGAGACTTTATGACCAGCATTCTGAAACCCAGTTGCTCGGGCGCCCACGAACACTCCGGGACCCGTCCGTCTCCGAACGCTCTTCATTCATTTCTCGAGAGCGAGGCCACCCGCATCGTCGCCGAGGCAGTGCGGGCCACCGAGGCCCTGCCCGAAGATGCCGTGCTCGGGGCTTTCTCCACTATCGGCTCGATCACGCGCTCCATTACTACCCGGGCCGGCCAGACAATCCCGGCCGTCATCGCGGAAGTTCTCAGGACGGACGAGCGACTCGTCGTCCTGCGGGAGGCCGAAATGCCGATCACCCGCACAGCCGCCGAAATCGTCCGGCAGAATGCGGACGATCATTCGGTCCTTCTCTCGCATGAGGAGGCGATCGCCCGGCGCTTCATCGTCGATCTGGTCGTGATCGAGAAGCAACTCCGCCACGCCATGATCTACGACTCCAAGCGCGGTGCGGCGGCCCTTTCCTCTTGCAGAAACGTTCTGGACCTGTTGCGAGGGGCGGCGCTGACGGGCGCAAGCGCCCTGCGCGGCATGGGCTACGATGTCGCGACGGTATCCTACGGCATAATCGACCGGTATGGACGCACCGGCGCTGATCCCACTCGCACCATCGGCCCAGACGGGCTGGATGAGCACTTTGGCGTGCCGATTCGAGCGGCCCTCGACGCCTTCGACGCGATCCTCGGCAGAACGCTCGCCGCCCAACTCGGACCGCTGGCGGCCTCGATCGTCGCCCTTTCCCAGCCTCGGCCGCGGGCAGAGACGAAGTTCGACGAGGGAGATGCGGGGCAGGAATCGCCCCCCGACTTCCCGACCGCCACCTTTCCGGCGCGACTTGTCGGCCCGGTCGAGCGGCGGGCCATGGCGGCCAGCGAGACGTCCCCCGCTTTCGGGAGGGGTAGGCGATGACCATCATCTCCCTGCACTCGATCCGCTCCGTCAGGTCCGCCTTGTGCTGCGAGCCTATCCCGCCCCAGACGGAAAGGCCGGTGAAGCAGGCCATCATTCCTGCGCCTACTACCTTGCTGATTGCCTATTCTCTGCGTGCGCATCTTTCCGGCCGGTTGGATGCAGCCACGGCAGACAGGCTCATCCGTCGACTGCTCGCAAGCGGTGACGCCGCCGCGCAAGTTGTCGCCGGCTTCATTCTCGAACGCCACCGACTGCCGGACGCTAGTCCGCCCACTGCCGGCACGGCCGCAATGGTTCACAGCCCGCAGTCCGTCGATTCCTCCACCGACAGGAGATCATCATGACCAAGCGCACGGTATCCAGACGTCTGAAGCAGCCCAACGGTACGCGCGGGCTCGCGGAGCCGCTCGAGTCCAAGAAGCAGGCCCGCTCCAAGCCAGCGGCCGCGCTGCCGAAGGCTGTGACGCCCATCGGACGCGAGTTGGTTAGGCGCTGGTGGGCATATCAGGCCAAAGCCGCGCTCCCAATCGCTTTCTCCGAGGAGGACGATGATGGCCTGCTGGATGGCTCCGTCGAAGCCGCCATCAGCGGCGCTCGGCCGGCACCGGAGGTGATTCCGCCTGCCGCGGATGATATCGCCATGTCCCTACTGCTCGGCCGCGCCCTGCAGGCGAGCCCCGACGTCCTGGACCGGCTCGACTCAACCGCCCCCGTGCTCCTGCTGCGCACCGCCTATCCCGCAATGATCGCCGAGCGCATCGCGCATCTCGCTAGCAGTGGCATACTCTCGCCCAACCGTCGTCAAGTGTTCCGCAACGCGGACCTGCGCGGGCACTTCCGCCGTAGTACTCGGACCGCCATGATCATACTGACCGACGAGTCTGCTGAGCCGGGCCGAAAGACGGACGAGCGGAGCAGCCCCTCTGTCCTAATCGCTTCAGCGCTGGCGTGCGCTGCCCCGGTGATCGTCATCGCGGCCAGCCACGGCAAGAGTGATCTCGCCGATGCGGCACAACCCTACGCGGAAATGGTCGCCGTCCTGACGGAACTCGATCCGGACACCATCCGCTCGACCCTGCGAAATATACTGAACACCCGCCGCGTCCGCCGACTTTCCGCTGATCAGGCGAAGGTGCTGACCCTGACCGATCTGGCGCTCGCAGCCCGGCCGGGCGTCTCTGCAACACAGGCCATCGCAAGCCTGGAGCGGCTGGCCGCGGCTCGTCTCAGCCCCGGTGAAAAAAATTCGGCCGGCCCGCGCCTGGAAGAACTGGCTGGCTACGGTCCGGCTCGCACGTGGGGCCTCGATCTCGCCCAGGATCTTACAGATTGGAAGGCCGGCCGCATCGCTTGGAGCGCGATTGATCACGGCCTGCTTTTGTCCGGTCCACCCGGCACTGGCAAGACAACCTACGCCAAGGCGCTCGCCAATACCTGCGGCGTGCCGTTGATCGCCTCGTCGGTGGCTCAGTGGCAGCAGGGTGACGGCCACCTAGGCACGGTTCTGGGCCGGATGAGGAAAACCTTCGAGGAAGCTTGGGCGAAGTCGCCGGCCATCCTCTTCCTCGACGAAGCAGACGGCATCGGCCGGCGCGATCACTTGAGCGGCGACCATGTCGAATATTGGGAACAGGTCGTGAACGGGATGTTGGAGCTCGTTGATGGCGTCTGTTCCGGCGAGGGCGTCGTCTTGGTCGGCGCGACAAATCATCCTGAGCGAATTGATCCAGCTCTGCGGCGTTCCGGCCGACTGGATCGGCACATCACGATTCCCCTGCCCGATATCCCCGCGCTCGAGCAGATCCTGCGCACGCATTTGGACGGCGCGCTTTCCGGAGAGGACCTGCGGGGTATTGCACGTCTTTGCCTCGGCGCGACGGGTGCCGATGTGGCGGCCTACGTGCGACGCGCCGATCGTCTGGCCCGACGGGCGGATCGGTCACTCGCAATCGAAGATCTGGCGATGGCGATTGCCGAGGAACGGCCCCGCCGACCGGAGGAGGCGCGGCGCATCGAGGCGGTGCACGAGGCCGGTCACGCTATCGTCGCCGTGCGCGCGATCGGGGCGAGCCATATCACATTGGCGATCGATCAGCCGCATGGTGGATACACTGCGATGGACGGGGATAGGTTTGCTTTCCCATTGAGGGATGATCTCCAGCAGCACATGATCGTGCTCATGGCTGGTCGCGCGGCGGAGGAAGCGATCCTCGGCGTTCCAAGCGCAGGCGCGGGCGGAAGCGAGGCAAGCGACCTTGCCCGCGCTACGATGCTCGCTCTCTCGATCGAAACCGGACTCGGGCTTGGTGTTGACAGCGGCCTCGTATGGGAAGCGCAAGACATGGCACTCGCCCGCCTTGCAGCCAGCCCGGGTCTGCGTCTGCGAGTTTCCGCGATGCTGGACGAGGCCTATTCGCGTGCCAAAGCGATGATCGTGGTCGAAATGGAGACGGTCAACTGTCTGGCCGAGGCGCTTCTGCAGAGGAGCGTGCTGGAGCCGCCCGAGGTGCTGGCGATCATCAATGCGTCCGCAGAGGCAAAGCCGCGGGATGCGGACACGAAGACCTCGAACCGAGAGGCCGGGATGAACGAGCTGATATCCCGACCGGCCGTGAAGCGCACCGAAGACTGGAGAGCACCCGGCCGGGAATTACGCCCGCGAGGCACGTCGCCAACCTCTGTCCTGATCGGTGAGGACAGACCTGCCGGCACGCGAGCCTCCGATCAGGCGTAGATCCCAGTTCCACCATCAACCCGGCGGGCGAGACATCTCGCCGGGTCGCCATCAGAACCATTGATCATGAAGGAGGGCATTCATGCTGCCCCGTATCCCGCCGCAAGGAACGGCCGATCTCACCCGCCGTCTGTGCGCGCTTGCCGACGATCTTGACCGCATCGCCGCCGGCCAGGGTCCGAGTGAGGGCGAGCTTTCGGAGGCTCCGCTCCTCACCGGCTGGGGGCTTGTGGCCGAGTCGACATTCAGGATGGCTGGGCATGTCGAGGGACATCCCGACTGCGGGCCCGGCTCCGTGATGACTTCGCCGCTCTGGCACGTCGATCGATCGCTGACCTGGGGCCGCACCCTCTCGCGCTTGTATCGCCTCGGCGTGCCCGCGGGAAACGATCTGCAATAGGGTAGGAGTTCTTGCTTGAGGCGTCCTCCGCTCGATGCCTGCGTCAGATCAATGAAGGACGGAGTCCCAGAGAGATCGCGGGCTACCGCTTGGTATCTCCGCTTCCGAGGCTGCTCTCCAGGGCCAGGATGACCAGATCGGCAATCGTCATCCCACAATTGGCCGCCTTCCCGATCAGGGCGGCCTTGAGCTCCGGCGTGATCCGGATGTTCAACTGCTCTGTCCGGCCTTTCCGGCGCAAGGCTCGCCCGTCGAGCAGCGGGGGCGATTCCGCCTGCTGTCTGCCGGACTGCTCCGGCGGCCAAGTGACCCGCTGGAGCTCGGGTCCAAGAGAGGCGTGCGCGGCCTGGAGAAGATCAAGCCTGAGGTCGCGAGGCCGATCTCCAGTGCGCTTGGATGTACTGTCATCGGCCATGACGCATCTCCATGTGCATGGCCGGATCGAGGAGCTTCGTCAGCACGGCCGAGGCGAGCGCCTCCGCATCGGCTCGCGCGCTCGGCAGACCCGACACGGCGGCGTCGTTCAGCGAATGGATCGTCCCGCCGTAAGACCAGACAGCGCGATGCGCCGCCCTGTCCGGAAGGCCCGGAAGCATTGGGCGCTGCATTAGCCGGAGTTGCTCCAATGCATCCCGGGCCGTCCTCTCCCGCCAGGACAGCATGGTGGTCGCCGAGGGCACATAGGCCAGCGGAACGGCGGAGTTCCCCATCATCGATCTCAAGAGAATGTCGACGCCGATCGCCTCGATGGCGTCTAGGACCGACAGACGGCAGGGCACCAGGACGGCGTCGGCGAGGACGGCGGATTGCATTCCGAGCGAGCGTCGGCTTCCTTCGGAATCGACCAAGACGACGTCGAAATGGGTTCTTCCGCCTTGGACCGCCTTCTCCAGTTGAGCGGAATCCAGGGCAGGAATGACTTGGATCGTACCGGGCCGGCCGGCCATCTGCGACCAGCGCACGAGCGGCGCATTGGGATCGGCGTCGATGATGAGAACGCGGGCGTCGGCATCGGCGAAGGCGCTGGCCAACGCCAGGACCATCGAGCTCTTGCCGGAGCCGCCCTTGAATGAAACGGATGCGAGAACAGGCATAGCCGTTCATCTCCTTGGTTGATCATCCTCGGAGCGTTGGCCGATTTCATGAAAGTAAGAAGCGTGCCCGATGGGAGAGAATGGCAGGCTGCTGGCTCGCAACTGGCTAGCTGCTATCTGCCTGCTAGCAGTCGGCTAGCTCGCATCGAGCGAACGCTGGCCGCCCTGGTGGGAGCGGGCCTTCAGCTAAGTGAACGGAATATGCGTTCTCCCGGTCCTCGGCCTCATGACCGAGATCGGCGCGTTGCCATCGCTCAAGCTTCATCCGGAAGCCGTACCGAGAGTTCGAATCCCTTCCCATCCGCCACTTGCCCCTGCGAAAGCGTTCTCCCGATCCGGCTGCGTCCGGATTTTTCCGTTGTTTTCGAGGGTTATGCGGGTTGGGCTGAACACCCCCCGGCGCCAAGAGGCTTGGAAGCGGTCTCTGACGGCTAGTATTCTCCGGACCTCATGACTACGCAGTTTTGGTGAATTCTTCACAAACCATTGAGATTGCGACGTTTAATCCCCTGCCAGGGCAAACCTTAGTTCATGAGCGGTCTTTGCGCCAAGGCTGGCGTGGCCGGCGAAGCTGGTCCGGGCGGCGAAGCCGGCCATTGCAGGACGTGCGGTGCCGGCGGGCGGTAGCCCAATGACGAGTGCGGACGTGCCGTGTTGTAGTGGCGGCGCCAGCTTTCGATCACGACCTTCGCCTCGGCCAGCGAGTAGAAGATCTCGCCATTGAGGAGTTCGTCCCGCAGTCGGGCGTTGAAGCTTTCACAGTAGCCGTTCTCCCATGGGCGGCCCGGCTCGATGAATGCGGTTTTGGCACCCACGGCGACGATCCACTCCCGCACTGCCTTGGCAATAAATTCCGGCCCATTGTCCGAGCGTATATGGTCGGGCACGCCGCGCAGGATGAACAGGTCGGTCAAGGCGTCGACGACGCTGGTCGAGTTCAGCTTGCGATCGATCCGGATCAAGGCGTACACCAACTACGACAAGTACGTCAGCGTCGGAGCCTGGACGAAGATCGGCCTCAACAACACCGACACCAACGATCAGGGCACCTTCGACGCCGCGAACAACCATTTCGTGGCGCCAGTCGACGGCACCTACCTCTTTGGCGCGACGCTGCTCTACAAGACCACGCCAGCGCCAGGGCGCGCATGCGCGGGCGGCTCGTGCTGAACGGCACGACAGAAATCCGCGGCTCCCTCGGCGAAATCTCCGCCACCCATGTCTCGCTCGCCACTGCCATCTGGCTGCAGACGATGGTTCCGCTCACCGCGGGCGATACCGTCGAGCTGCAGGGGTATTTCCGGGTTGCGGACGGCTACTTCGCCGCCGATCACACCTCGTTCTGGGGCTGCAAACTCGGCTGAGCGGAAGGAGGACCCAATGAACCCACCCCGATCCGAGGGCTTCGTGCGCATGCCCGACGCCGAGTTCGAGGCGATCCTGACGCGGGCGGCGGAGGAAGGCGCGAAGCGCGCGCTGGCCGATGTCGGGCTCGACGGCGACGAGGCCGCGCTCGACATCCGCGATCTGCGCGCTCTCGTCGACTGCATCCGGCTCGTGCGCCGCACTGCCATGCAGACCGCCATTCGCATGATCACCACCGGCGTCATGCTGGCGCTGCTCGCTGCCATCGCGATCAAGCTCAAGATCTTCGGCGGCGGCCCGTAGCCGCGCCCCATCCCCCATTCATTAGCCCGCAATGACCCGCCCTCGAGGCGGGTTTTTTGTTTCCGGAAGGATCCCCATGAGCACGACGTTCTACGACCATTGGCGCAAGGCGCCGGAGGGTGCCTGGCGCTGGCCGAATTTCAGCCCGGCCGAGATCGCCTGCAGGGGCACTGGCAAGCTGCTGATCAACGAACCGGCCTCGACAAGCTGCAGGCGCTGCGCGACCGGCTGGGCAGGCCGCTGATCGTCCGGTCCGCCTATCGCAGCCCCGAGCACAACCGTGCCGTCGGCGGTGCCACGCGGTCGAAGCACCTCGACGGCGCCGCCTTCGACATCGCCATGGCGAACCACGACCCGGTGGCGTTCGAGGCCGCGGCACGGGAGGTCGGGTTCCTCGGCTTCGGCTTCTACCCGCGCTTGGGCTTCATCCATGTCGACCTTGGCCCCGCGCGGCAATGGGGCGAGCGTTTTCCGGTTCGGGAGACCGCATTCGCAGCCGAGACGCCGCCCGCGCGCGAAGCGCTGGCCGAGAGCCGCACCATGAAGGGCGGCGGTGCGGCGGGTGTCGCGACGCTGGGCGCGGCCGGGGTGGAGGTGGCCCAGCAGGTGCTGGCGGAGACGCAGAGCGCTGTCCTGCCGCTGGTCCCGTATCTCGACACCCTGCGCTGGATGTTCATCGCGGTGGCGCTCGGTGGCATCGCGGTCACGATCTACGCCCGGCTCGATGACTGGCGCAGGGGGCGGCGATGATTGGTGGCCTTGTGGCCATGTTCGCCGGATCGGCATGGGCGCGCGCGGCGCTTCGCTACGGCGTCACCGTGTTCGCGATCCTTCTGTTTCTGCTGGCCCTGCGTCGCTCCGGCGAGCGAGCGGGACGCCTCTCTGAACGCCTTGAGACCATGGAGAAGGCCAATGATGTTCAACGCGAGATGCTGGAGGCTGCGGCGCGCCGTCCTCGTGATCGCAACGAGCTTGCTCAGCGGTTGCGCGACGGTGACTTCTGAAGGGCGCGCTGTCAGAATATGTCCGCCTGCGGTCGATTACAGCCGGGAGTTCAAGGCTCGGGCGGCCGAGGAACTGGCTTTGCTGCCAGAGAGGTCGGTGGTCGCAGAGATGTTGAGCGACTACGCTGTGATGCGGGATCAGGCCCGCGCGTGCGCTGGCCGGTGATGTGTGGCCAGTTGCAGACTTGGCCATCAGGCAGCGGAATAGCTGGAAAAGACTTCTGTCGAACCGTCGCGGCGGATCAGAAAGACCTCGTAGGCTTCGCGTTCGGTTTCCGGCCCCATACCAGGTGATCCGTATGGCATCCCGGGTACCGCAAGTCCGACGGCGTCAGGGCGTTCATCCAAGAGACGGCGAATGTCGGCAACCGGAACATGACCCTCGATCATGTAGCCGTCGATCCTTCCGGTGTGGCAAGAAACCATCTCCTGCGGGATGCCGTTGTCGAGCTTGTAGCGGGCAAGCAACGTTCCCATGCTCGGCTCGACAGTCACATCGAACTCTTCAGACTGCAGGATCTGGATCCATGCCGTGCAGCATCCGCAATTGGGGTCCTTGAGGACATGAATCGCTGGCCTGACTTCAGCCATCGCTGGGACAACGGCTGCGACCGACGCAGCACCAGCGCAAAGTAGCAACCAGCGGCGCGAAATCTTGGACGGCATGAAGATATCTCCTTCGTCGGATCGGTTCGGTTGAGAATATCCCGGCCGAACCGCTGGTTTTCTCATTAACGTCTGTTGACCGAAGAAGCTTGTGCATTCTACCGGAGTTTCAAGTCCTCAGTTCTTCTTGAACAGGCCGAAATGGAACCGCTGCACGCTACCCCAAGGCGTGTAATGATCGTGGATCAGCGACCGGATCAAATGGTAGTCTGGGCCCAGCCGTTCAGCGAGAAGAGCCGCGTCATAGCGGGCAACCGGCAGTCCACTGCACTTTTCCGGGCCATCCGGCGCGAAGGTGCCGATAATGGCATGGCCCCCAGAGACGAGTGCCCGATCCATGACCTGCACATAAGCTTCCTGATCGGCAACGTCGGTCAGGAAATGGAACGCCGCCCGGTCGTGCCAGACATCGAAGAGCCCTAACGGTTCCCAATCGAGGACGTTCGCCGCAACCCATTCGACGGGCACATCGTCAGGCAGTCGCGCGCGAGCCTTTGCCAGCGCTGTGTCCGACAGGTCAAGCACGGTGATGCGGAGGAAGCCTTGGTCCAGCAGACAGTCCACCAGCCGCGACGCCCCCGCGCCAACATCGACGATGGTGGCATCGCTGGTTGCCCCTGTCGCCGCGATCAGGTCGAGCGAGACCTGCGGACGATCCTCGAACCAGCTCGTCTCGGCCTCAGCCTTGCTCTGGTAGACGTTTTCCCAGCGGTTCGGTTCTTCAGCCATGGTCGTTCCCTCACAGATCGACCCGACGCAGCCGCAGCGCGTTCGTGATGACCGACACCGATGACAGGCTCATCGCCGCCGCCGCGATCATCGGCGACAGGAGAAGGCCTGTGACGGGGTAGAGCAGTCCTGCTGCGATGGGGATGCCAAGGGCGTTGTAGGCGAAGGCGAAGAACAGGTTCTGCTTGATGTTGCGCAAGGTCGCGCGGGCGAGTTTGCGCGCCCGCACGATGCCCATCAAGTCGCCGCCCAACAGGGTGATCCCCGCGCTTTCCATCGCCACATCCGCCCCGGTGCCCATCGCGATGCCGACATCGGCGGCGGCCAGTGCGGGCGCGTCGTTCACCCCGTCGCCTGCCATTGCTATCTTGTGGCCGTCGCGGCGCAGTTGGTCGATTAGGTCCTTCTTCGCCTCCGGGAGGATACCTGCGCGCACCTCGTCGATGCCAAGCTTGCCCGCCACCGCTTGCGCCGTGCGCTCGTTGTCACCTGTCGCCATGATCACGCGCAGCCCCTGGGCATGAAGTTCCCTGATGGCCTGTGCGGTGCTGTCCTTGATCGGGTCGGCGACCGCCACGATGCCGACGAGCGCTCCGTCAAGAGCGACGAACATCGCCGTCTTGCCCTCGGCGCGGAGGGTGTCGGCCTTTGCCTCGGCCTGCGCGGTGTCGAGCCCCATCTCCCGCATCATCGCCGCGTTGCCGAGCGCCGCCGCGCGCCCACCGACACGGCCCTGCACGCCCTTTCCGGTGACGGCGTCGAAGTCCGTGGCCTCCTGACGCGGCGCACCCTTCGCCTCGGCTCCCTCGACGATCGCCTCAGCCAGCGGGTGTTCCGAGCCGCGCTCCAGAGCTGCGGCCAGCGACAGCAGGTTGATCTCGGTGATTTCACCAAGCGCCACAACGTCCGTCAGCTTCGGCTTGCCCATGGTCAGCGTGCCGGTCTTGTCCACGATCAGCGTATCGACAGCCGCCATACGTTCCAGAGCCTCGGCATCCTTGATCAGCACACCCGCCTGTGCTCCGCGTCCCGCTGCCGTGGTGATCGAGATCGGCGTGGCCAGCCCGAGCGCGCAGGGACAGGCGATAATCAGCACCGAGACAGCCGAGGCGATGGCAAAGACCAGCGCAGGTTCTGGCCCAAAGATCATCCACACGACGAAGGCGAAGACCGCCACCGCGACCACCGTCGGCACGAACACCGCCGAGACCCGGTCGGCCAACCCCTGAATGGGAGCGCGGGACCGCCGCGCGTTCGACACCATGGCCACGATCTGCGCGAGGACAGTGTCGGACCCGACCTTGGCGGCCTCGATCACGAGGCTCCCGTTCTTGTTGATCGTGGCCCCGGTCACAGTGTCTCCCGGGCCCTTTTCGACTGGCATCGATTCACCGGTCAGCATGCTTTCGTCCAGCGAGGATCGCCCTTCGATCACCGTGCCGTCGACGGGCACCGCATCTCCGGGACGGACCCGCAGCCGGTCGCCCTCCATGATGTTCTCCAGCGGCGCATCGTATTCGGTGCCGTCCGGCAGGATGCGCCGCGCCGTCTTGGGCGCGAGGTCCAGAAGTGCGCGGATAGCATCCCCGGTGCGTTCGCGCGCTCGCAGTTCCAGCACCTGACCCACAAAGACCAGCGCGACGATCACAACCGCCGCCTCGAAGTAGGTGCCGACGCCGTGGCCCATCCGGTACTGTTCCGGAAAGACACCCGGTAGGAACGTAGCGACGATCGAGTAGAGGTAGGCCGCCGCCACGCCGATGCTGATCAGCGTCCACATGTTGGGGCTGCGGTTCACGATCGAGTCCCAGCCGCGCCGGAAGAATGGCAAGGCGGCCCAGAGGATGATCGGCGTGGCCAGCACGAATTCGAGATAGCTTGCGTTCTGATGCCCGATCCAGTCGCGAACCGGCAGCGCGACCAGTTCCCCCATCGTCAGGATGATGAGCGGCACCGCCGCGGCAGCCGAGATCCACATCCGGCGGGTGAAGTCGGTCAGCTCCTCGCTCGGCTCGTCAGAGGGGACCATCGGCTCTAGCGCCATGCCGCAGATCGGGCAGGAACCCGGCGCATCGCGGACGATCTCTGGATGCATCGGACAGGTGTACTGGACGTTGGCCGGAGCAGCCTTCTTCTGTCCCGCGGCCCGGCCCGAGGCGTAGAACCACGGATCCGCCTTGAACTTCGTCTGGCACTTCACGGAGCAGAAATGGAAGGTCTCGCCCTGGAACGCGGCGTGACGCCCGTCCGTCTTGACCGCGACCGTCATCCCGCAGACCGGGTCCTTTGCCGTCTCGGTCCCAGCCGGGATGTCGGGCGTTGCGTGATGGTGATCGTGCTCCATGGTCTGCCAGCCTTTCGATGTTTTTTGCTTGCCGCTTCCAAAGACTGGAAGCTCAAGCCCTTTTAGTGATGGTCGTGAGCGCCTTCCCCGACAGGATTGCGCGCCAGGAACAGCCGGACGAACAGAAACACCAGCGCCATGCCAAGAATGCCGACCACGACGATTAGCGGGTCGGACTGCCACTTCATCGCAGCGAAGGCGGCCAGCACCACGGCGTCCAGGGCGATGGCCGTCAGCAACACCCAGCCTTGCGCGCCAATTTCCTCGCGCAGATGCCGGAACACGCCGAAGTGGATGATCATGTCCATTACCAGATAGAAGAAGGCCCCGAGCGAGGCGATGCGGCTGAGATCGAAGAAGACGGTCAGGAAACCCGCGATCACGACGGTATAGACGAGCGTGTGATCCTTGATCGTGCCCGGCATCCCGAAATGGCTGTGCGGGATCATTTTCATGTCGGTCAGCATCGCCAGCATCCGCGAGACCGCGAACACGCTGGCGATCAGACCCGACGCGGTGGCCACCAGCGCCAGCGCCACCGTCAGGTAGAAGCCTGTTTGCCCGAGCGCGGGCTCGGCGGCCTCGGCCAGCGCGTAGTCCTTCGCCGCCACGATACGGTCGAGCGGCAGGCTGGAGCCGACCGCGAAGGCCACCAAGAGATAGACGACGACGCAGAGCGCGATGGACCAGATGATGGCCCGGCCCACGTTGCTGTGCGGGTCGGTGACCTCTGCGCCGCTGTTGGTGATGGTCGTGAAGCCCTTGAAGGCCAGGATCGACAGCGCAACCGACGCCACGAACCCTGTGGCTGCAAAATCATCACCCGTCGCCTCGAACGAGATGCCGCTTGCCCAAAGACCCGCTGCGCCGAACAGCGCGATGCCGCCCACCTTGAGCACGGCCATGATGATGGAGAACAGCCCGACCGACCGGGTGCCCGATGCGTTCACGAGATAGGCGAAGACGATCAGCCCGACACCGAGAATAGGCACGAGGATGCTGTCCGGATCGCCGCCGAACGCCCGCAGCGTGTAGGTGCCGAAGGTGCGCGCGACGAGGCTTTCGTTGATCACCATCGACAGCGCCATCAGCAGGGCGGCGCCCGCCGCGACCGTCGTCGGGCCGTAGGCCTTCTTCAGGATCATCCCGATGCCGCCCGCTGACGGATACGCGTTCGACATCTTGATGTAGGTGTGGGCGCTGAACGCGGTCACGATGGCGCCCACGATGAACGAGAGCGGGAAGAGCGGCCCGGCAAGCTCGGCGATCTGGCCGGTCAGCGCGAAGATGCCCGCGCCGATCATCACGCCGGTTCCCATGGCCACAGCACCCGGGAGGGTAATGCTGTTTTTCTCGTAATCGCTTTTCGTCATGGATTTTCCTTTTCAGGCTTTTGCCGCAGCGCCACCCAGAGCAGCGGCAACCCCGTCACGAGCCCAAGTCCGAGCACCGCCCATGTCGCGCGCCCGAGGTCTCCGCTAACCGCCTCGCCGCCGAAATGGGCGAGCAGGAAGCTCGCCGGGATGATGCCCGCCAGTGTCGCGACGGCGAAACGCCAAGCATGGAGACGGCTGAGTCCGGCCGCGTAGCTGACCATGTCGAAGGACACGAAGGGCATAAGGCGGCTGGCGAAAACCGTCGCCGTCAACGCTGCCTGCGACCCGAGAAGCCCGGCATCGACGCGGTCCCCGAAAACCCGCCGCAAGGCATCATGCCCCAGAACCCGCGCGAGGCCGAAGGCGATCAGAGCCCCGAGTTCGGCGCCGATCACGACCTGCACGGTCCCCCAGACATGCCCATAGGCTGCTCCCGCCGCCAGCGCGATCGGCGCGCTCGGGATCGGGCTGGCCACGACCGCGAGGGTCATGAGCGTGACGATCACGACCGGCCCCCAGAGACCCGCGCGCGCCACCAGCATTTCCAGACGCTCGGGCTCCAGGAGGCTGCGCGCCTCGGCGAATACCGAAGGCGCGAACTGCCAGACAGCGAGCAGTCCGATGCCGAGGATCGCAAGGCCGGCGAGAATGGTGGCGCGCAGGCTCATCTCAGACCGCCGCGACGGCCTTCGCCAGGAGGTCGCGCACCTCGCCCGCCACGGCCGTCAGTTCGGCGTTCTCAATCGCCTGCATCGACGCCACAGGATCGATGGCGCTGACTTCCACGCCGCCCCCCACCTCGCGCAGGATGACGTTGCAGGGCAGCATCGCACCCACGCGCGGTTCGATCCCGATGGCCTGATGCGCCATCTTCGGGTTGCAGGCGCCGAGGATGCGGTAGGCGGGCATCTCGACACCGAGCTTCTTCTTCATCGTCGCCTTGACGTCGATCTCGGTCAGGACGCCGAAGCCGTGGTGGGCAAGCGCCTTTCGCGCGCGCGCGTCGATGTCGTCGATCCCGATGTCGGGGATCATGCGATTGATTGTGTAAGCCATTGAGAAGTCCTTTCGTCTATTTCCGAAGATATTTGACCAGCGGGACTATGGCCAAAACGACCAGCGCAAGGATCAGGAGGCCGAAGAGCCCGCCAAACCCCATTCCGAAACCCATCCCGGAGCCCATATCGTTCCAATTCATCATCTCATCCTCCTGATTTTCACCCGCAGGGTGCGCCTATTGACCAGCTCTCGCGACAACATGGGGCAGGATGGCACAGGATCGGTGTCGGGACGTCGGGGCGCCCTGTCCGGACGCCCCGCCCGGATCACACCGACGCCGTGACCGCGAACTCGGTCATCATGCCGGTCGCAAGGTGCGGCATGTGATGGCAATGCAGCATCCAGCGGGCGGCCTCGCCGGCGTCCAGCGCGACATCGACCATCGACATCGGCGGGACGTGAACCGTGTCGCGCAGGGCACCGGCAACACGCCGCCCGTTCAGGCCGACGACCTGGAACACATGCCCGTGCAGATGCATCGGGTGGGCCATCATCGACATGTTGTGGAACGACAGCACGACCCGTTCGCCGCTGCGCGCGGTGATCGGCTGGTGCTGGCCCCAGACGGCCCCGTTGATCGTCCAGACATAGGGCTGCATCGAGCCGCCCAGCATCAGCATCTGGCTGCGGTCCACCTGCCGATCCGGCAGGGGATCGCGGGCGATGAGGCGCGCCTCCTGCGCAAGATCGGTGTCGAACGCGGGTGCTGCGGTCTCCGCCATGGAATCGAGGCGCCGGACCTCGGCACCCTGCGTGGCGAGGATTAGGCCGGTGCGCTCCCGCGCGCCTTCGCGCAGGGCGAGGATCGGCCAGGCGCCACCTTCGTTCGGCAGGTCGATCTCGATGTCCAGCCGCTGGCCCATCGCCAGCCCGAACCGGTTGCCCGCGACAGGCTGGACTGCGTGTCCGTCCGCCGCAATCAGGCGCGCCTGAGCCCCGCCGGTGTCGATCCAGAACACCGTCGCCGCGGCGGCGTTGATAACCCGCAGCCGGATGCGCCCGCCACGCTCGACGCGCACCACTTCGGGGTCCGACAGGGTCCGGTCGTTGGCGAGATAGGCGTCCCAGTCGTAATCGTTCAGGTCCATGGCCGTGCCGCCCATCTGGCCGCCCATGCCCATCATCCCGCCCATTCCCGGCATGTTGCCCATCGGCATGCCGCCCGTGGCGCCGTGGCCCATGGCTCCGTGGTCCATGCCCTGCATCGCCCCCATGCCTCCCATGGGAGCGCCTTGATCGGGCAATGCACCGGCACCATGGCCTGCACCGTGCCCGCCGCCATGGCCCCCGGTGATCTCCGCCAGAACCTCCTCGGGGGTCTTGAAGGAGAAATCATGCAGTAACATCACGACGTCCTGCCGGTCGGCGGCCAGATCCTCGGACGAGCGCACGATCAGCGGTGCCGCCAGCAGCCGCATCTCCTGCGTCGGCACATGGCTGTGCATCCAGTGGGTGCCCTGCCGCGCCTCGAAGTCGTAGGATCGGGTCTCACCGGGTGCGAGAAGGGGCATCGGCATGTCCGGCACGCCGTCCTGCGCATTTGGCGGGATCTGGCCGTGCCAGTGTATGATGGTGCCGACATCGAGATTGTTGGTCAGATCGACCCGAAACCTCTGGCCGGGGTCGAGGATCAGTCGCTGACCACCCGGCCCGGCAAGGCCAAAGACGGTTGCCGCGCGCCCGTCGATATCGAGTGTCCGGGTCGCGGCGGCGAGGCTGATCGGCGCCACCGACTGCGCGAAGGCAAGACGGGGCATCTGTGCCGCGCCAATTGCGGCAGCACTTGCGGCAAGAAAGCCGCGTCGTGAAAGCGTGTTCATGGTCGTCTCCTCGGGACATCGGGTCCCGTTCACAAAGGCCGATGGGACGCCGCGGGCGTCGGCCCGGGCGCGATCAGAGGAGACGGAGCTTGGGAGGGTGTTCGGCCAGTCCCGGCGCGCGGCTAACGTGGATCGCCTCGGACGGGAAATCATGACGGGAGGTGGCGTGGGTGGGCCCGGCTTCCCCACCTGCCGAGGTCAGGAAGGCAGAGAGGCCTGCGCAGACGAACGCGCACATCTCGGCATCGGTCGATCCACAGTGCTCTCCAGCGTCACAGCCGAGGTCCGCGATGACCGAAGCGTGCGTCATATCGGCGACATGCATCGCGTGATCCGCACCGGAATTCATGCTCATGCGTGTCGCATGCGCGGAGGTCGCCGTCGTCACCACGGTGATCGCGAGCATGGCAAGCATGGTGATGACGCGTGCGAACATGCTTGAGAGATAGGCATTGCTCACGAGAATGTCCATTGTCGCAGGCGCCTAACCGCTGGCACAACGTGGGTGCAGCCAAACGCGAATGATATTCTGCAGCGATCTGGGACAGACGTCTTGGGAAAAGCTCTCCGAAATACTGTCGGGATCGGTCTGGTCGTGGGAGGTGTGATCCTCGCGGTCTGTGCCGGCTGGCGTTATGCCGGTACCGCATCCACCGCCGTAGCGTCGGCGGACATCATCGCGCAAGGACGCCAGATCTATGCAGGTCAGTGCGCCGCCTGCCACGGCGCGGACCTGGAGGGTCAGCCCGACTGGCGCACGCCGCTTGCATCCGGCCGATTGCCCGCACCGCCGCACGACGAGAGCGGCCACACATGGCACCATCGCGACGAGGTCCTGTTCCGGATCGTCAAGGAAGGCACCGCCGCCGTCGTCGGTGGCGGATACGAGAGCGACATGCCCGGCTTCGCAGACCTACTGAGCGATGCGGAGATCCGTGCCGTTCTCGACTATATCAAGAGCACATGGCCGGAGCGCGAGCGCAACTACCAGTTGGACGTCTCGCGCTCCGGATGAGGGGCACCCCACGAAACGGAGACCGCACACGGTATCCTGGTCGTGTGGCTTCATCAGGGCGGTTTCAATAACCCCGGCGAAGAGGCCGTTCACTGCCAGGCGGGCGAACCGCGACACCCCCGCAACGTCATCCGTTGCGCAGGGTGGCTGCAGCCCGCGCTATTCAAGCCAGGTTACCCCCAGAGCGCTACAGCGATGGATTATTCGTTCGGCGTCGCGAAAGCTCGCGATAGAGCGCTTCCCGCGTGACGCCCAATTCCGCTGCCACCTCCTGCCAGCGGCCTTTCTCAGCCAGAGCGTTCCCTTCACCGAGCCACGCGTCGAGACGGTCCGCAACCCTTGGCAACGACCGGATCTCCGACCTTAGCCGCGCCGCCTGAACGCTGCGGGCCAGCAACGCGGACCAGCTTTCCGCCAGAGCCGGATCGTCGGCGAGCGCGGACAGGAAGCGCTCCTTCGGCAAGCCTGCGACGACGCTTTCCTCGGCGGCGACAGCATTGCAGTGATACCGGGATGAATAGGCCGAGGCTTCGGCGACAACTACGCCTGGTCCCGCGTTCTGCAGAACCATTTGCGCGCCATGCGTCGTGTGGCGTTGCAGGTGCACTCTGCCCGAGCGCACCATGAAGATGTTAGCGACATCTTCGCCCGCCGCGAACAGCGTCTCACCGGGGGCAAGCCCGGTGTCGCGTGCCTCCTGAAAAAGCAGGGAAATCGACGTCCGCATGATCGTGATCATATGACTGCCGTCATTCCTCTGCAACAAGGGGGCCACGCACCCAATGGAGGCCCCATGATCCGCCTTATGTTCGTCGTCGCGTTTCTTTCCGTTCCCGGCCTGGCGCTGGCGCAGAGTGCGACCGCACAACATGGGGGCATGCAGCACGGGCAGCACACGCCCGGTATGTCCCACGAGGGTCAGGGGATGAACGCGGATGCCGTTCCCGCAGGGCTCATGGAAGGGGGGCAATCCGCCTTCGCCGCCATTCAGGAGATTGTCGCGCAGCTGATGGCGGATCCGACGACGGACTGGAGCCGCGTCGATATCGAGGCGCTTCGCCAGCATCTCATCGACATGGACAACGTGACGCTTCGCGCCCGCGTCCGCGTCGAGGAGATCGAAGGTGGTGCCCGATTCGAGGCGACTGCGGAGGACGCGGCCGTCACCACCTCGATCCGCGCCATGGTCCCGGTCCACGCAGCGACGTTGAATGGTGTCGAAGGCTGGACAATGCAGGCGTCGGAGATCCCGGGTGGCGCGGCCCTGGTGGTGACCGGCGCCGACCCTGCCCGCATCAGGGCCCTCGGGTTCATCGGCGTAATGACAGTGGGCATGCATCACCAGGCCCATCACCTCGCGCTGGCGACCGGGCAAAATCCACACGCGCATTGAGGTCCGAGAAGGACACCGAGGGTTCGGGGCTCGCTCTACCGGACGCGACTTGAGCGCGCGCGATTACAGACGGATGAAGCGCGATGCGCAATGGGAGATTAAATAAAAACAATGACTTAAGGTGGAGACGGTTGGATATCAGGCCCATTCCCTCCGCCACCTGCCCTCGCGAAAGCGTTCTCCCGATCCGGCTGCGGCCGGATTTTTCCGTTGTTTTCGAGGGTTATGCGGGAGGGGCTGAGCACCAGCCCCAGTGCTGTGAGGCCCGTGAGCGTTCTCTTGGGGCCGATATTCTCTGGACCTCATGACTGCGCGAATTTGGTGAATTTCTCTTAAGTTCTTGTAGAAGCAGAGGAATTTTGAGCCACTGAAATTGCTTGGATTGGAGTCGCGTTTGCGTCTGCCGCGACCGGGTTCGGAAGTTCTCAGGCCATGGCCCTTTCCAACCTCTGCTTCCGACGCTCCCAATCGGGCATCACCTTGTAGAGTAGCTCGAAGAAGGCAGCACCGTGATGAGGCTCCGCCACATGGCAGAGCTCGTGGGTGATCACGTAGTCGATGGCGTCGACCGGCGCCTGCACGAGGCGGCGGTTCAGCAGCAGGCGTCCGGCCGGCGACATGGACCCCCATCGCTGCCGGGTCTGGCGTACGATGAGACCTTTCGGCCTGAATGCCTCCGGATCCGGGAAGTGGCCGAGACAGAGCTCGATCCGCTCCGGAAACCTGATGTGTGCCCGGTCCCGGTACCATGCCTCGACCAGTTCACGCGTCAGCCATGCGTCGTCGCGAACTGACGGATCAGGAATGGGCGGTGATCGAGCCGCTGCTGCCACAGAACAGCCGTGGCGTTCCCCGGGTCGACGATCGCCGGGTGATAAACGGAATCCTGTGGCGGTTTCGAACGGGCTCGTCCTGGCGCGATGTCCCGGAGCGCTACGGACCTCGGACCACGCTCTACAATCGCTTTACCCGCTGGCGAGCTGCCGGTGTGTGGGATTGTCTTCTGGCAGAGGTGTCCAAGGCTTACGACGGCGACATCGTCATGATCGACTCATCCTGCGTTCGCGTTCACCAGCATGGTGCCGGCGCGAAAAAGGGGGTCCACCGATCCTTGCATGGGACATTCCCGTGGCGGCCTGACCACCAAGATCCATGCCCTCGTCGATGCCGAAGGGCGACCGGTGCGCCTCGAGCTGACAGCCGGACAAGCCGGCGACGCGCCAATGGCCAATCGTCTCCTCGAAGCGGTCGCGCCCGGAGCCACTGTCATTGCCGACAAGGCTTACGATACCGACGGCATCCGATCCTTCGTCGCCGGGCGAAAGGCGTGGGCGAACATTCCGCCGCGCTCGATCCGCAAGGACACCTTCGCCTTCAGCCGCTGGGTCTACCGCCAGCGCAACCTCGTCGAGCGCTTCTTCAATCGCATGAAACAGATGCGCGGTCTTGCGACCCGTTATGACCGACGGGCCGACAACTTCATGGCCGCGCTCAAGCTCGCTGCCATCCGCATCTAGATCAATGCGCAATGAGTCCGCGTCCTAGCAGCGTCAGGCGCAGGACGCGGGTCATGTAGGATGGTGCGATCCCCTCTCGCTCGGCAAGTTCGGAAACGGTGGCGAACTCACCCGACTCCAGCATTCGCTTCCAGCGGAACGCGCGGGCCAGCGCCTTGACCAGAGTGCTGTCCGTCCGACGCGGATGGGTAGCGCCTTCAGGCAACTGCATCTCTTTCCGCCCGCCGCGTTTAACGATGCGGAATGGGACGTGGAGCGTCACGGTCTCGGGAATCGGCGCGCCGCGTGTCACGCGGCTTCTCCGATATTGCCGCCCAGCATCTCGCGGGAAAGGCCAGCGAGACCGTCGATGCGTAGCCGCACGTTCAGCCCGTCCGTGCCGATAACTACACGCTCGACCAGCAGCGTGACGATGCGCGCCTGCTAGGCGGGGAAGAGTTCGTCCCACAGCGGATCAAGCTGCTGCAGGGCGCTGCGGGCGTCGGCCTCGGTGATGTCGTCGGCGTGAACGCGGGCGGCCTTCCATGTCCCCGCAGACCTGCGCCGGCGTCCACAGTGCCGCCAAGACGGCGGCGGTTCGGACCTCCCGGCGCTTCAGTCCTGCAATCGTCCACGGATTGATCGAGCCGCCGCCCAGCGGACGATCCCTTAGTGAAATCGCAAGTGCTGGCAGGAGTATCGCAAGCCGATCCGCGTCGAGCCGTCCGCCCGCCCGGGACGGCAACAGCGGCTTCATTTGGCCGAGCACTCGTCCCAGGCGGCGATCGAGCCTGCCCTCCCTCGAGCATCGCCGCCACTCGCTCAGGAGCCCCGGGAGCCGCGCGACAAGGGCGCTCACGCTGACATCGGCCAAATCATGCCGCCTTAGCAGCCGTCGTCAAGCCGAGCCGTGTTCCCAGATCGGCGTCCAGACCATCGCGGTGGGCCTTCATCACGTCTCCGTGCAGGTCCGCCGGCGTCAGGCCGAGCATGAGTACGACGTGCGCCCGCAGCGTCGGCACGCGCCGCAGAAAGTCCTGCGTCCTCGGCTGGGCCGGCACGGCCGCCGTGATCGCGTCGATCGCCCAGAGAACGGCAGACCAGCATTCGAGGAAGTCGACAGGCATCTCCTCGTAATCCCTCGAAACAACCAACCGGCTGATCGGCGAACGCTTCCCCCAGAAGAACGCGGACACGACCCTGATGATGAGGCGCGGCCATCCCTTCTCGTCCGAAACAGCCGGCATCCCCCTCGGCGCCGCTTCGCACTGTGCCTCCCGCAGGATGAGCATGATCCAGAGCCGCAGGCGCAGCACATCGGGGGCGCCCAGCGACCGATGCTCGGCCGCTAAACCGTCAGTGTAGATCCTCACCGCGCGGTCGTAAGCCGTCATGTCCGGCGCAGGCCTGACGCGCGGCTCGTCGGGTTCAGACGCTTGCTGCCGTTCGGGAGTGTCGGCCAGCTCTCCCATCTCGTCGCCCAAGTCCATCCACGAATCGTCGTCGCCGTCGCCGAGCCCGCCCCCTTCCTCAGGCTTATAGCCCGACAGCCTGTTCAGAAGCGCGCGGACGCTGTCGAAGTGCGTGCCGGCTACGGCGCTATCCAGGCGTCCGCCGCGTCCCCGCCGCGCCAAACGCGCGGACATGAACTCCTCATAGGTCATGAAGCGGATCTCCGACGCGGGCCCCTCCTCCGGTCTCGCTCGCGGCCCGGTTCGCCCAACCTGACTCCCACCGTCTTCCTCGACGTCGGCCCGCGAGAGCTCGTCGAACGCCTGGTGCATCCACAGGTGCAAATCGTTGCCGTCGTCGAAAGTCGACAGCGCTTTGGCGACGCTGCCTCCGGCGGATTCTCGGCGTCGCGCCCGCAGCGCGGCGCGATGGACCACGAATCCGCGAAGGGAATTCCCGCTGGCGGACCGGATCCGCGCGAAGGTGGTCTTTTCGAGGTCGGCCTCACCGACGCAGACGGACAGCCGGTCCCCATCCGTCGTGAAGCCCGCGATGTCGAGCTCAACGATCAGTTCGTCGGACGCGGTCATCAGCGCCACGACGCCTTCGGCCCAGCGCCCGGCCGGCCGCCGCCAGATAAGACGCCCTCCTTCAGTCTCAAATGACCCTGCGCCGCCGGCTTGCATCTCCGCCAGCGGGACCGGCGTCGTGCTGACCGGTTCCGGGAGATCGCTCATGTTGAACGGTTCAGCCGCAAGCCATCTGTCTAGATCAAGCGCCGCCGCGGCGGCGCCGCGTGGAAGACGGCGATAGACGCTCGCCTCCGCATTAGAGCCTGCGAATCCGTCACCGCCCAGCGCCGCCACCGTGCAGTTGGTGCTGCCGCTGAGCACATGGTCGTGATCCCGCGTCATCGCGATCAGCACCTTTGCGTGAGTAAAGCGGCTCGGGCGCCAATCCGAAATGTCGATAATTTCGCGATGCGGGGGCATTGGCACCGCGACCGGGAACTCGTGCCGGTCAACATCGAGCAGGATCGAAGTGCGGCCGGGCGACAGTGAACGCTCCAAGGCCGCGATCGCTGCAACATCATGGTCCCAGTAGGGGCTGAGGAGCACGAGGCGCTCGACCGCCTCCCCGCCGATGAGCTCGGCGAACCGGGCGCCGATCCCCGCCCCGCCCGGCTGGGCCAGAAGAGCCATCACGGTTCCGTCGTCCAGTGTCTGGGCGGCGTCGGTTCCGCCCGGTTCGCCCAGCCAGCGCGCGCGCTCGCCCGCCCAGGTCAGCGCCTCCCGCGCCGCTCCCGCCGTCTCTGGCACGATCGCATTCACGTAACGCCAGGCCGCGCGTACTATCTCACGCTCGGCGCTCTGCTCGACGCCGCACTCGATTTCGACGACCACCTCGACGTTGCCGCCGAGGCCAGCGCCGGTGACGTTAGCCGAGCTGACGAAGCACCGTCCGCCCCCCCGCCCGATCTGTAAGACGATCTTCGGGTGGAAGAGTCCATCGGCCACGGGCGGCGAATGGAGAAGATAATCGCGCCCGAGCGCCTCGGGCAGCGCCGATCCGTCGCTTAGCCCCATCGTGACCAACCTGGCATCGGCGATCAGTAGGACGTTGCTCGCGCCGCCGATCGAAAGCTGCGGCAGCATCACCTCCTCGAAGGCAGCGAACTCGACGGCGAAGCTCGTCACAATCGCGGAGTGGAAGCCGCGCCCCTTCCGGCGGGCGAAGCGCTCCGGCAGCTTCACTGGCCGACACCCAGCAGCGCGCGTCCAAGCTCCGTCAGCCCGCTCGCCGACACTAGGTGGACGTCCTCGAGGAACTGGATGGCGGGCGCTAGACGCGGTGTCGTCGGCACGGGCTGGTAGCCGTTGAGGCAGACGAGCCGTCCGTCCCGGGCCTCGAAGAGGAACGTGTAGTCGCGCTGCCGGCGCAGCTTCTGCATCGCGACCCAGCTGTGTCGCAGCACGATGCGGCGCGCGACGTAGTTGCCGACCTTGGTCGCGACCTGCTCGTTCTCGTTGTGATCGAACCACCGAAGCTCAGTCATCAGAGACCGCGCCTGGCCGTTTATCGGCAGCGCCGACTGCATGGCCTGCCGCAGATCTTCGCGCACCGACGTCCGGCGGTGCAAAGCGGCGATCAGCGCGACCGCCACCCACGCCTTCTCCTCGGGCGATCCCCGCCTTCCGATCAACCTAGCCCATGCATCGCGCCAGTAGAACTCACCGGCGTCGATCCCATCCCGATAATCGCTCCACGCAGTGGCCGCGCCCTTCCCGTCGAGCTCCGAGAGCCGGGTCTCCAATGCACCTCGTATCTCGGTGAGCGGCCTGCCGTCCTCGGACTCGGACATGATCGCCATCGCCCAAGCCAGCAGGCTGGCTGCCGCCACCTGGAAGAGGTCCTGGCAGTGATACACCTCCCACAGAAGCCGCTGCCGCTCCAGATCGGTGGGAAGGTCCTGGACGGGCGGGTCGTACAGCGCCCAGCGTACGCTCTCCGGCGTCGGCCGTTCGGCGCCCTGCCCGGCGACGTCGAGGATCAACCTGAGGCTCGCGCTGCGGCTCCGGTCTGCATCGGTCGCCTCCGGGCGGCCGGCAAAAAGGATGTACTCATACATCTCCCGCTCGTTGGACTGGTTGGGAATCTCCGATGGCACGATGGACCTAAGCGCCGCGATCGTGGCGCGGTTGACCTTCCCGGCGTCGATCGCCGCGACGAATCTAGCCTCGAGATCCTTGCCGATGGCGGAGCGAAACGCGTCGGCTGCTGTCAGCCCGGCTTCGGCGGTGATCCGCTGGATGCCGTTCGGGCCTTCCTCGAACAGGCCCATCTCCTGCATCTGGGTAAAATAGGCCGCACCGAACACGCCGAGCCGTTGGATCAGATACTGCTTCACGCCTCGGTCGGTCGAGGCCGCCGACGAGAAGTCGATGACGTCTTTGTCCGTCTGGAGCGCCTGATAAGCCCATTCGATACCGCCGACGCCGCCCTCACCAGTCGCGTCGGCGCAGACCAGCGCATAGAGCGCCTCGGCCCGGCGAACCCACTGCCGCCAAATTTCGAAGTCGGTCGTCACACCGCGACGGGCATAGGCGTCGCTGAGCCAGCAGAAGAATCCGTAGTAACGCATACGCAGAGTGATGTTGCTTATTCCGGGCAGCAGGGCTTGGTACAGCACCACGCCGGCGTTCTGCATTCCAAGCGGATCAAGGCCGCGCTTGTCGATCTTAGACGTCCACTGCGGCAGCGCGTCCACGTTCCCTCCCCCAGCGACATTCCCGGTGCCGCTTCGGATAAAGGTACCGGCGCATCCCGTTGTTGAATAGACCTTCAGGATAGAACATCATCCGGCCGACGTGATTGCGCTGCAGAACACGGCGCCCCTTGGGCTCGGCACCACCGCGGATGCGTCGAACCCGTTCTCGACGAAGCTGAACGCCGCGCTCTGGGCGGCGAAGGCCATGACCGAGGGCGGCCCCGGCGACCTCTTCCACACCATTAACAAGGAGACTGTAGGCGACGACCTCGGGCTGGTCCTTCAGACCGGGTTCGTCACCAAGGCGCTGGTGGGGCTGTTCGGCTCTGACAGCTTCCGGCTCGCGGTCTCGGTCGACGGCAGCACCTTCTTCGACGGGCTGAGCGTCGATAACGCCACCGGCATCGTCGATCAGCCCCGGCTGCCGCGGTTCAAGGCGTACACGAACTACGACAACTATGTCGGCGTCGGGGCTTGGACGAAGATCGGTCTGAACAACACCGACTACAACGATCAGGGCGCGTTCGACGCCGCGAACAACTACTTCGTAGCTCCGGTCGACGGCACCTACCTGCTCGGCGCAACGCTGCTCTACAAGATCAACGCCAGCGTCACGGCGAGGATGCGCGGGCGGCTGGTGCTGAACGGCACGACGGAAAATTGTCGTGTCTACCCGGGCCGACCAAGGCCGTGGGACGCGTCATCGGAAGCGGGTTGAACTTGATCAGAGTTGTCAGTGGCGCCGAGGCACTCGGTGCTCGCTGAGAGGGATGAAGTATAGCCTTAGTGCGTTTTCAGCAGCCGAGTTCTGCTGAGTAGACCGGCGACTTCGCGATCGAGCTCCTTATCGACCGAAGCCTCAGGGTCCGTACAAAAGGCAAAAAGATTGTTGCGCAACCTGATTGGATCACATGCCTCCTGCTCATGTGCGTTGCATGGGGGCTCATCATGACCACCGCGATGGGCAATCCCCCGCAATTTTCCAGGAAAAGCTCGGCCTATCTCTCGGATTGGGTGTTCCTATTTTCGCGACGACTGGGCTTATCGCCGGCGTCGTATACGATGAGCGAGTGAGACTGCCGTTGGCCTGAAGATTGTTGATCAGTATCTTTAGGCCATGGCGGCAGGCGGCCACCGATCAGCCCAAGGTAACGCAGCCTCCAGTTCGCGGCCAATCTGCAGGGCCACATTGTCACGACCAGCCGGTACAACGATCTGTAGACCGATGGGGCGGCCGTCTGGATGCGGGCGTCCAGGCACGTTCAGGCCGCAATACCCCATCGCATTAACCCAACCGCAGAACATCCCTTGCACTGGTCCGCTGCCCGGCCGCCCGCCGATCGTCTCAGGCGCTTCCCGTGTGGCATCGAACGCCGGCGACGCGGTCGACGGCAGCAGCAAGGCGTCGAACCCGCCCCAGCGGCTCGACGTCTCACGCCGAAAGGCCTGCAAGCGATCCAGAACACGGACGTAGTCTATTCCGCTGACCTTAGATCCTGTATTCAGCAGCCCCACGATCTGATCCGTAAGCAGCTCCTTGTTGCCTTGCAAAGACTCGGCGGCACGCGCCGCGCCCACCGCCGTTAGAATTTCCCAAAGGGATAAGAGTTCATTGAAGTCAAAGGGCGGATCAGTCTCCGTCACCTGATGACCGGCAGCCACCAATGCGTCTTTCGCCTCCGCATGCGCCGCGATAACTTCGTCATCAGCGGCATCCTTACCAATGGATACGAACCAACCAACGCGCCGGCTTCCGCTTTCACGAGAGATCGGCGGAAGAAGGAGCGATGCCGGATCGCGCGGATCTGCCCTTCCCAAGACCGAAAGCAGAAGGTCGAGGTCCGCCATTGTTCGGCAGAACAACCCAACTGATTGAAAATCCAGCGCCATCGGCGGAAATCCGTAGCAGCGTGGGACCCGGCCATTTGAACCGCGGAGACCGATAATGCCGGTATAGGACGCGGGCATCCGCGTTGATCCGCCGGCGTCCGTACCGAGGGCTAATGGCACCATCCCGGACGCCACCGTTGCTACCGCCCCACCACTTGATCCGCCAGGAGTCAGCGACGGATCCCAAGGATTGCGGGTCGATCCTGTCAGACGGCTTTCCGTCCGTCCCATTAGGGCGAATTCCGGCGTCGTCGTCTTGCCGACAATGATGGCGCCGCCCGCCTTGAGGCGTTCGACGCAAATATCATCTTGCGGCGGCATGTACCCCTCAAGCAGAAGGCTGCCCCAGCAGCCCGGCATGCCAGCGACATAGAGGTTGTCTTTCACCGATACCGGAATGCCATCGAGAGGCCCCAGACGCGCGCCGTCGGCCTGCCGCTTGGCCGAAGCCACAGCGGCCTCACGTGCCCCCTCAGGGTCGAGATAGGCAAAGGCGTTCAGGACAGGTTCCATCCGCTTAATACGCAACAGGCTCTCGTCGAGAAGGTCCAACGGCGAGATCTCACGCCGTTCCAGCATTTCAGAGAGGGCACAAGCGCCCTCCTTCCACAGATCAGCCATCGTCCGTGCCCTAAAGTTTTTCGGTCCCGATCACTCGAAAATTGCTACGGCGCGAATCGGGCTTGCCGTGCCGCCACGGATGCGCGGCTGGAATCCAGTAAACCGGAAGCGACCGCGACCGACAACCTAAGCGAGGCATGGCCCGAAGGACAAACACCTTTTGTCGCGCGAACCAATACCAAAACGTTATGACTCTCGCGAGGGGATATCGCACACCTCGGCACGCCCGACCTTGCGCTGAGCAACGTCACCGCGGCACAACGCAACTCGCGAGTGGCTGCCGACCGGCGGCGAAGAGATGTGTTGAAGGATCGGCGCGTTGGAAAACGGGGAAGACTTGTCCGATACGACCGTTGCGGCGCCCGCCGATAAGGTTCCCGCTGTCACGAAAGCCATCTCGATCGTCCGCTTTGTGAACAAGGCTGGATCGGACGGAACGGCGCTGTTGGATATCGCCAGTGAATTGGGCATCACAAAGAGCCACTGTTTCAATATCCTGAAGAGCCTCACCCGTGAGGGCTGGTTGGTGCACGATCCTTCACGGCGCACCTACGCTCTCTCACCGCACATCCTGACTGACGTGTCCGCGGTCTTCAGCCATCGCACGGTGACTCGAGCAATCCACCAAGAGCTGGAATCGCTCTCGTCCGAGACGCGCATACCATGCGTGCTGACGCGGGTTGAAGCGGACGGCAGCTTCGTCACCATTGACCGTAGCGAGGCGGCGCAGGAGCTGATGATCTCCGCCCCAATAGGGCATCGTTTTCCCGCGGACGCACCGGCCCAGATGCGGGTCCGACTCGCCTACATGTCCGCGGAGGAGCGCGAGTCCGAGTTGGCCCGCTGGTGTCCGGTTGCCTACACAGCCACCACTATCGTCGACAAGGACTCCCTGCGCGAGGAGATCCTCGCGACGCGTAAGCGCGGCTATGGCGTCAGTCGTGCCGAACATACCCCCGGGGTGATGACTCTCGCGGTGCCGCTGTTCGACTCCTTTGGAACCGTCCAGATGGTCCTCCAGCTTCCAGGAATGCAGGCAGTTGTCACTGCCGAGGAGCACACTTTAGTGTCGCAGCTCCTCGCCGCCGGTCGCCGCATCAATGCCGTTCTTGGCGGCCAAAACCCCGACGCCTGAGGGAACCCTACGGTCCGCCAGCGTTCCCCGCACCATCCGGCACACGATGCTCTAAACGGGGTTCCGAAGCAGCTGCGACTATGGGCGGTCGCCATCTCCTGCTGGCCGGCGTAGCGGTTGGAAATCCAGACAGCGGGCTTGTGGCCGTCCATCACCGCTTCGGCCACCGCCTCGCGCGACGCGGGGCGATCTCGTGCAGCACCGCCTCGGGCGTGACGAAGACCCAGTGCCAGTACAGGCGGCCGTCGGTGCGCGTCGTGGTCTCGTCCGACCAGACAACCTGCTCAGCGCGCAGCTTCTGGCGGATTGCCGCGCACTCGGCCTCCAGCGGCGTCTCCAGCCGGCGCAGTGCGTTGGCGATGGCGCCCTGCGAGATCGCCAGGCCGAACGCCAACTCGCGGGCCAGCTCGAGCAGCCGCTCGAAGCCGACGTGATGGCTGTGCTGCAGGTAGGCCAGCAGAGCATGGATATTCGGCCCGAACGGCGTGCCGGGCGGCATGCCCTCGGCGGCGTAGCGATGGAAGCGCTTGCGCCAGGCGCAGCGAGCGCCACTGCAGTTCGATCCTCGTCACATCCGGGAGAATCGGCGGTGCCACGCACGTGAGCAGTTACACGATTGCTCACTTTTTGACCCTTGACACTGTTCGCCAGCTGATATCTCAATGCCTCTATAAAGAATTTAGTTTTTTCTGGAGAATGAAACGCGACTAGTTTGCTATCCGCTCATGATCGGATGCGTAACCTGAAGGAAAGACATGGTACGCCGCCTTATCGACCTCAGCCGCCCCATCTCACACATGATGCCGGTCGCCAATCCGCACGTGAATCAGGTGCCAGCCTTCTGGCACCGCTTGACCCACGAGAGCGAGAGGGGCACCCATAAGCATTCTGACATCAGCTTCCAAATCAGGGATTTCCTGATCGGCGAGCATGTGGGGACCCATGTGGACGCTCTGTGCCACTTCACCCCGTCGCCCGACGCGCCCGCCATCGCTGACATGGAGCTGGAATGGTTTTTCGCTGACGCCATCTGCGTCGATGTCTCACACATCACTCCATTGTCATTCATCGAGGTGGACGACCTGAAAGTGGCCGTGGCCAAAACCGGGCTGACCGTCAAACCAGGCAGCACATTCTTGTATTTTCAAGATTACTACGCCCGTCAGGACCAGCCGAACTGGCTGCATGAGTTTGCCGGCCTCACCGGCGACGCCACCCACTGGCTCGCCGATCAAGGCGTAAAGAACATCGGCTGCGAGACCGCATCGATTGACTGTTCCACGGCCATGCCGAAGGACGCCAACCCTTCCTTCCCGGCGCACCGGGCCTGTCGTGATCGCGGTATAATCAACACTGAGAATCTTGCTAATCTCGACAAAGTTGTCGGCAAGGCATTCACCTATATCGGCCTGCCGCTGCCCCTGGTTGGCGGAACCGGAAGCCCCATCCGCGCGGTTGCGCTGCTTGAGGATGCATGACATCCCGCTGCGCACACACGTCTGAGCGAGGCGCGTCATGTTCCAGCTGATGCTCTCCGGCTTTTCACTAGGCTGCATCTACAGCCTAGTGGCACTCGGCTACCACATCACGTTCATCACCTCTAAAAGCCTCAACTTCGCGCAAGGTTCTGCGATGATGTTGGGTGCTGTCTCCCTGCTCCTTCTCACTGAGGACATGGGATTGCCGATCCCAATCGCCATCATGGGCGTTTTGGTGATCTTAGCCCTATTCGGAGTGGCGCTCGAGCGGCTGGCCGTGCGCCCGTTCGTGCAGCGCAACTCCGTTGGCTGGGTTCTGGCGACGCTCGCCGTCGGCATCATACTCGAAAACCTCGTCCAGCTGGTGTTCGGAAAGTCGCCCCGCGGCATGTCGAGCTCGCTGGTGGTCGACCCGATCGTCATCTTCGGCGCCGGCATCTATCCTCTGGAGCTGTTGATCCCGGCGGTGGTGTTCGCCATCGCGGTGGTAGCGCGCTTTGCCTATTCCGGCACCATGATTGGCCGTGCCCTACGCGCTACGGCGTTCGATCGCGAGGCGGCGCTCGCAATGGGGATCAACGTGAACCGCATGGTCACGCTGTCCTACGTTCTCTCCTCCGTCCTCGCGGCGATCGGTGGCATCCTGCTTGCTCCGCTCATCGGCGTCTCGAGCCATATGGGCTTTCTCATCGGCCTCAAAGCCTTCGCCGTCGCCATCGTTGCCGGTCTCGGCAATCCGGCTGGGATCCTCATCACCGGCATCCTCTACGGCATAATGGAGAACCTCGTCGGCGGCATGTTCGGCTCCTCCGCGAAGGAGATCGCCGGCTTCGGCCTCGTGATCCTTGTCCTCTTCCTGCAGCCCGCCGGCCTTTTCAGCGGCGCCACACTGAGGCGCATCTGAGAATGAAAATATTGAATTCTCTCACATGGCCTGGCTTCCTTTTATCTGCCGTGGTCATCGCGTTCTTTCTTCCTGATGTGATTGGCAGTTACTACACGCAGATGCTATGTTTCTGCGGGATATTTATGATAGTCGCACAAGGCTTGAACCTTCTCGCAGGTTACACTGGACAAGTCTCCCTAGGTCACGCTGGATTTTATGCCATCGGTGCCTATACTGGAGCGATTCTTTCGACGACAGCAGGCTTCAACTTCTGGACGTCTATGCCGATTTCGATCGGCCTTGCAGGCCTTGCGGGATTTTTGGTTGCCCTCCCCTCCTTCAAGCTCGATGGGCCCTACCTGTCGATGGTAACCATCGCCTTCGGCATCATCGTCCATTCCGTCATCATGGAGTGGTCCGAACTCACCGGCGGCACGCAAGGCATCCTCAGCATCCCCAAGCCGGAGGCTTTCGGCCAGCGCCTCTACCTCGACCAGCAATTCATCATAATCGTCGCGGCGGCGGGCCTTGTACTCCTCCTGATGCGCAACTTGATCCGCTCTCCTTGGGGCCGCCGCTTCGTAGCGGTACGCGAAAACCCCATCGCTGCCGAAGCAATGGGCCTGTCCACTCAACACGTGAAGACCGTTGCGTTCGTCATCAGCGCCGCCTTTACCGGTCTTGCTGGGCACCTCTTCGCCTTCCTCTATGGCTTCATCAGCCCCGAGGCCTTCGAGTTCGTCACATCGATCACCTTCCTGACGGGCGTCATCTTTGGCGGCGCGGGAACGCTGCTTGGCCCGCTCGTCGGCGCACCCATAATGACCTTTCTACCCGAACTGCTGCAGGGCTTCAGCGACTATCGCCTTATCATCTACGGCGCACTGATCGTAATTTCGCTCTATGTGCTGCCGTTAGGTATTGTCGGCACGATGTTCCGCCGCTCGACCGCGCTGCCGAATCTTGTGCAGAGCTACACCGCGCCCGCCGAACTTGGCCCTGGTGTCACCCGACCGGCCGGCGTCGCCATCGCGCTTGAAGACATTCACATGACCTTCGGCGGCGTGACAGCCCTCAAGGGCGTTAGCTTCACGGTGCGCCCGGGCGAAGTGCACGCGCTGATCGGGCCCAATGGTGCCGGCAAGACTGTACTCCTCAACGTGCTGTGCGGTTACTATCGTCCCACCTCCGGCCGCGTACTCATGGGCGAAACCGACACCCGTGGTGTCCCACCGTACAAGATCGCCCGGCGCGGCATCGGTCGAACGTTCCAGACCGCGCAGCTCTTTGGCGACATGACTGTGCTGCAGAACGTTCAGACCGGGTTCACCGACCGCGCCAGCGACTCAACATTCGACAGTCTGCTCCTCACGCCGCGCCTCCGCCGATCCGAACGGGAGCGCCACTCTCGCGCTCTTGCACTGCTCAAGTTCTGCGGCTACTCTGGCGACGTTCACGTCAAGGCCAATACTCTGCCGCTCGGCTACCAGCGCCTCGTCGAGATCGCACGCGCGTTGGCGTCAGACCCGCACCTTTTGGTGATGGACGAGCCGGCCGCAGGCCTCAATCCGAACGAGGTGAGCGAGCTCGACGCGCTCATCCAGCGCATCGGCCAGCGCGGCATCGCCGTGCTTCTGGTAGAGCACCACATGGACCTCGTGATGGGCATATCCGACACCATCACCGTGTTGGAGCATGGCGAGAAACTTGCCGACGGCACGCCCGCCGACATCCAAAACAACCCTGCCGTGATTGCTGCCTACCTTGGCACCGAGGAGATTAACTGATGGGCACAAGCGTGGCTGCGCCCCTCCTCAAGGTGCAGGACCTCAAGGTACGTTATGGCGCGATCGAAGCCGTGCGCGGCATCGACGTTGAGGTGCGCGAGGGTGAGCTAATTGCCCTCATCGGCAGCAATGGCGCCGGCAAGAGCACGTTCCTCAAGGCGATCAGCGGTATCCTGAGACCTGCCGGCGGGACCGTTGATTTCGCCGGCGAGCCAATGACAGGCTCGCCGGCGCACAAGATGGTCGCAGCCGGAATGACGATGGTGCCCGAGGGCCGCCGCCTGTTTGGTGACCAGAGCGTGGTCGACAATCTGATGCTTGGCGCCTATAGGCGGTCGCCTCCGGGCGGCAAGGCTGCAATACGCACCATGGTCGAGGAACAGCTCGACCGGTTTCCCATCCTGCGCGAGCGCCGGCGCCTGCCTGCCGGCGGTCTGTCCGGTGGACAGCAGCAGATGCTCGCCATGTCGCGCGGCCTGATGGCGAGTCCCCGCCTCCTGTTGCTGGACGAGCCGTCACTCGGCCTCGCCCCGCTCATCGTGCGCCAAATCTTCGACATCATCGAGGAACTGCGCGCGGCTGGAATGACCATCCTCCTCGTGGAGCAGATGGCAAACCTCGCGCTGAAGGCCGCCGACCGCGCCTACCTCATCGAGCGCGGCACCGTCGTGCTGGAGGGTAACGCGCGCGAGTTGATGACCCATCCACGCATCAAGAGCGGCTACCTCGGCCACCGCTCGGCACCCGATCCTACTCCCACTTCAAACCTGAGGATGAACTCATGACCAAGTCAACTCTGACCCGTCGCACGGCTCTGAAGATCGGTGGCGGCGCAGCCGTCGGCCTCGGACTCGCGCCCCGCTTTGCCTTCGCGCAGAACGAGCCGATCCGAATTGGTTTGTCTGCCGCGTTCTCTGGCCCGAACGCGCTGGCCGGACAATCGCTGTCCCGTGGCGCAGAGCTTGCCGTCGACGAGATCAACGCCGCCGGGGGCGTCCTCGGCCGTCCGCTGGAGCTCGTCACGCGCGACAACGAACACCAGCTGGCCCGCGGTGTCACCCAGGCGCGCGAGCTGATTGAACGCGAGGGCTGTTCCGCAATAATCGGCTCGCAGGGCAGCTTCATCGGCATTGCGGTCATTGACACGATGGAAGAGCTGAAAACGCCCTGGTTCGGAACCTCCGTGGGCGGTGTGGGCATCATTGAGAACGGCCGCGACCCGAACTACATGTTCCGTGTCGCCACCAACGACCGCGAGGTTGCCCGCTTCCTGGCTAACTTCGCCAAAAACACGCTCGGCGCCACGAAGATCGGCATATTGAACGAGGACACCGGTTGGGGCGTCCCGGCTATCGAGGACTTGGAAGCCGCAATCAAGGACATGGGCTTAGAGCCGTCGTCTGTTGACAAGGTGAAAGTGGGTGATACCGACTTCACCCCGCAAATGCTGCGCGCCAAGAACGCAGGCACTGAGGTGATCCTGAGTTTCACCAACACGATGGAGATGGCGAACGCTCTGAAGGCCGGCAATAAGATCGGCTATCAGCCGGAGGTCGTCGGCGCCTGGGGATTGGCAAGCGCAACCTTCCCATCCCTCGCGGGCGATCTAGCGAATGGTGTCTACGTCATGCAGACGTTCACCTTCGTGAACAACGAAAATCCGAAGGCGACCGCCCTGTTCAACCGCTTGCAGGAAAAGTACGGCAACGTCACCGATCCCACGCAGGTCCCCTTCCCCAGCTACATCGGCAACACTTACGATGCGGTTTACCTCTTCGCAACGGCGGTTCAAAAAGCCGGTGAGACGAATGGGCCGGTCGTCCTCGAGGCGCTCGAGAGCCTTGGCACCTACGAAGGTCTAATCAAGACCTATACTGATCCGTTCTCAAAGAGCGACCATGAGGCGCTGAGCCCAGAGGACTATTCTATGACCGTGTGGAACGGCGAGCGGCTGGAGCTGGTAAGCCGGGGCTAGCGCCCAATCGGCACGGTCCGCGCCGAGCCCTTAATTGAGGTGTCCGATGAACTTTCGACAGCTCACTTATTTCGTGGCCGTCGGTGAAAGCTTCCGTGACGCTAGGCGAGTCGCTGCAGTTCCCCCTGATCCTACCGACGCAGCGCCATGGCCTGCGCCGCACGATCGATCTTGCGGCCGCGAGGAAAGATTGCACGTCACGTCCCTCAACGGGTCGGATTCGGTCCCTACCATCAAACAGATGGTGGAGGCCGATCTCGGCCTGACAATTCTACCGAGCAGCGAGGTGGCAGTCGGGACCAGCCCGAAGAACAATAATCCTACAGTTGGCATAGCGAACCCAGATCGATATGTGCCTAAGCAAAGGGCACAACTACCGGCTGGTATGCAAATCTCTCGCTGAAAGGCCGTGCCCGGTGATGGTGTAGGAGGCCGCGCGCGGAGCCGTCGGCGTAGCGAAGTGCGCGGCCGACTGTGTAGCTGGCATGCGATCTGCTGCATGCGCACAGGAGTTACCATTTCGGTCTCCGCCGCCGATCGTCGGCGTCTGGAAGCCATCGTCGCAGACCGCAACACGGTGCAGAAGCATGCGTGGCGAGTGCGGATCGTCCTTCTGACCGCCGACGGTGTCGGTACCAACGCCATCATGACAGCGACGGGCAAGTCGAAGACGACCGTCTGGCGCTGGCAGGCCCGCTTCGCCGAGGCCGGCGTCGATGGGTTACTCGAGGACAAGACGCGTCCGCCCGGCAAGGCTCCGATCGGCGATGGCCGGGTCGTGGACCTTGTGCGCCTGACACATGAGCCGCCGCCGCACGAGGCCACGCACTGGACTGCGCGGGCCATGGCGAAGGCCGTCGGGCTCGGGGTGGCGACGGTGCAGAAAATCTGGAAGGCTTACGGCCTCGCGCCGCATCGCTGGCGCGCCTTCAAGCTATCCAGAGATCCCGCCTTCGCCGAGAAGCTCCACGCCATCGTCGGGCTCTACGTCACTCCTCCGACGCATGCCGTGGTGCTCAGCGTCGACGAGAGGAGCCAGATCCAGGCACTCGACAGGACGCAGCCGGGCCTGCCGTTAAAAAAGGGGCGCGGCGCGACCATGACCCATGACTACAAACGTAACGGCACGACCACCCTGTTCGCGGCACTCAACGTGCTCGACGGCACGGTGTTCGGAACGAACATGCAGCGCCACCGCCACCAGGAGTTCATCCGCTTCCTCAACGCGCTGGAGCGCGAGATCCCTGCCGGAGAGCTCGTCGGCAGCTCCATGATTAGCGCATTGAGCACGGCATTGAGAGATTTCACCGGCCGAGCCATGTGGGACTGTTTCGTCGGAAGCGCGTTTGATGCGCCCAGACGTGACTGTTCCATAGGTGTCAGAACCCGCATAACGGACCATAAATCATCGACGAGTCGATACGCAGCGTCTCCCGTTCACCAGCTCATGGAAGCCCGCGACGAGCGCCGCCATCTGAAGCAGCAACGCGATCTTCAGGCGGTGCAACTCCTCATCGTCGACGAGCTCGGCTACGTGCCGCTGTCGCCGACGGGCGCCGAGCTTCTGTTCGAGGTGTTCTCGCAGCGCTACGAGCGCGGTTCCACCATCGTCACGTCGAACCTGCCGTTCGAGGACTGGACGAGCGTCCTGGGGTCGGAGCGGCTCACCGGCGCGCTGCTCGATCGCCTGACGCACCACGTCCATATCCTGACGATGAACGGCGACAGCTACCGCCTCAGGCAGTCCGCCGGACGACGTTGGGCTGCCGCGGCAAGGGCGGAGCAAAACCAAGCCACCGCCAAGACCGTGGATCCCAACACCGGCGAGATCACTGACCCCTGATCCTCAGGATAGACCNACGACGTTGGGCTGCCGCGGCAAGGGCGGAGCAAAACCAAGCCACCGCCAAGACCGTGGATCCCAACACCGGCGAGATCACTGACCCCTGATCCTCAGGATAGACCTGTCGGCCAGGTGGCCTGCTTTTACTCCGCCCGCTGGCTTGGTTTTGCTCCGACGTTGACAAGCGTCAGATGCGTGATCAGGGCTTCGGCGTGCGAGGCCTTCGCCTTTCTGCGGGCCACTTCGGCTTCCGCCCGATCGGCTCGCCGTTCGGCCGCCGCGGGGCGGCCTTCAAAGCGGCAATATCATCTGGCGCGGCGGCCATGGCGGAAAATCCGAAGCAGTGCGGCGCGACAATCAGGGTGATCAGGATGGTTGTCGCGCAACACCTAGGATTATTCCTAGGACTTCACCGATACGGCGAACGCTGTGAAGGCGGTACACCGCGTGGGCTTACGATCTGGGCGATGCTGACCAAGGAGGAAGATTACAGGGATCCGGCGCGGGCCGCGGCTGCATGACCGAAGGGAAATGCAGCGCGACCGCGCGCCGGTGACGGGGGTGTGAGAAGGCGACGCCCCGAATGGGCGCATGATCGAACAGATCCGGACCGAGAAAACCAGGGTAATTGCCAGAGCCTCACAGCTCTTGGGTGAGATTTGGACCCGATCCGCGGGTCACCATACCGGCCAGCGGCCTCTGACAGCGCCGCCACTCAAAGGCCTGACAGAAGTCCGCACTCGATCACACGGCCAGACGAGCCAAAACCTCTTGCACAACGGGCGGCAACCACAGAAGGCAATTACGCCAATGGGGCTCAAGCCGCGCTTACCGTTAACCTCTTCCAGAGCGTCACGCACAGCGGGACAGTCCAAATCGCGAAGAAGGCGACAGCTAGAGCGCCAGATATCGGGCGGTCGACAAATGATATCGGATCTCCACCGGATTTGATCATCGAGTTGGTGAAGCTTTCCTCGACAACCTTTCCAAGCACAAGGCCAAGGACCATCGGCGCGATCGGGAAGTCGTTTTCTTCCATCAACCACCCCATAAGGCCAAGCACTAAGACAATCCATAAATCAAATATCGCGTTATTTACAGCAAAGGCACCGACAATCGAAAATACGAGGATAACAGGGAGAAGTATTCGTTGGTCCACACGTAGAACGTGTCGTGCAACCTTAATAGCCATCAATCCGAGCGGAATTAGAATTATATTTGCGAGGATAAATACAGCAAATATAGCAGATACAACATCGCCGCTCTGCGTAAAAACAGTAGGTCCGGGATTCAGACCTTGGATCAGAAGCACTCCGATTACAATTGCTGTTAGTGAGTCGCCAGGGATGCCAAAAACAAGAGCAGGCACGTATGCTCCGGCCAGCGATGCGTTGTTGGACGCGCTTGCGTCGACAACACCTTCGATGTGCCCCGTCCCGAACTTCTCGGGCGTTTTTGAGAACCGTTTTGAGACTGCATAGGAGATCCAGCCAGCGATATCTGCGCCCGCTCCCGGCAAAATGCCGAGAAAGGTACCGATGGTGCTGCCGCGCACCGCATTCCATCGATACTGCGATATCGCGGAGAGCCCACGGCGGAGTATTGCTCCGGGAACCTCCGGCGGTGGCGGAAGATTTTCATGTATGGTCGAGGCCTTCCGGAAAAGCTCCGCGACGGCAAATAGCCCAATTAGTGCTGCAATAAGGGATACCCCGCCCATCAGGCTGATTGTGCCGAACGTATACCGAGGCATACCGGTAACGACGTCGAGACCGACAGTCGCTAGAAACAGGCCCAGAAAAAGAGCGATCAGCCCTTTGAGCTTGCTCGAGGAACTAACGAGCGTGGCTGCGGACAGGCCGATCAGCGCGAGCCAGAAATATTCGTAGCTTGAGAACTGCAACGCGACCTTTGCGAGCTGAGGTGCCAGCAGGATCAGCACAAAGGTGCCGAAGATCCCTCCGCTGGCCGAGGCAATCAAGTTGACGCTGAGCACAGTCGACAGTTCGCCTTTGCGACCGAGCAAGTACGCCTCGCTCACGTAGGCGGCGGAGGCCGGAGTTCCGGGAATTCGAAGCATAGCACCCGGAATATCCCCGGCGAAAATTGCCATCGCTGAACAGGCGACAATGGCGCCCACCGCAGGCACCGGCTCCATGTAGAAAGTCAGCGGCACTAGGAGTGCCGCCGCCATCGTGGCGGTCAGCCCCGGCATGGAACCGACAAACAGGCCGAATACCGACGCGGCGAGAATGATCGCCAGCGTCAGGGGGTCGAAAACAGTCTGGATCGCTACGACGAAATTCACGGTAAGAGCCTCTCGACGAAGCCGTAGGGGAGTGGCACCCGCATCGCGACAACGAAGACAATGTGAAGAAGTACCGACAGCGTGAAAGCGACTACGGCGCTGCGTAGCAATTTTACGCGATACGCGATCAGCAGACTTAGCGTGACGAGAAAGACCGTTGCGAGGAAGCCGAGCACGGGACTGAGAAGTCCGTAACCTATAATGGCGGCGGGAACGGCCAGCACAGCGACCAAGTTCTCGCGTCTCCGCATCCAAACCGGCATCGCGCGCAACAACCAAGCACCTTCGCGCTTGGCTCCCGTTATCGCCAGGCCGGCTCCACTCCCCATTAACACGACCCCGATCAGCCCAGGATAGAACGCGGGGCTGACCGATGACGCGCCAACTGAGGGAAAGGTCTGGGCCCGCAAGAACACAGCCAGACCGAGGCCGGCCACAGCCAGCCCCGAACCCAGATCACTGACTTTCAGCATGAGTTCAATCTCTGTGACGCAAGCCGAGCAGCTTCATAATCTCACCGTTTTGGACGTGTTGCTCAGCAAGATAGGTTTGGAAATCTTCGCCTGAGAGGAAATTCAGGCCGAAACCCCGTTCGGTCATGAAGTTCTGGAACTCGTCCGAATGCCACGCGGCATCAACCGCCTTCGTAAGCTTTTCCCGCGCATCGTCGGGTATGGCCGCAGGCGCGACGACGGCACGCCAAGTACCCCCGGCCCATTCACGACCGATTGCCTCCTGTACGGTCGGAACATCGGGAAACGCATCCAGACGCTGGTCGGCTAAAACCGCAAGGCTCTTCACCTCGCCGGCATCCATCATCGGCTTGGCTTCGGGCAGGGACGACGGAACAATTTCAACGCCGCCTGCAGCAAGTTCCTGAAACCCTGGTGCCGCTCCTTGGCTCGGAACGACCAAGACCTTGTTGGGATCAATACCTTCAGCATGCAGAAGGCCTGAGAACGCGAGATGATAGCCGGCTCCGGGGGCCATCCCAGAAAGTTTGTACGTTCCGGCAGGAGCTTGGGCGATCGCGTCAAGGGCTGCCTGGAGATCATCCCATTCACTGTCCGCTGCGACGTTAAAGGACGATGCGTCGAGGTTGACGAGGGCGATCGGTGTCACGTCTTTGGCGGTGAACGGTGCCGTCCCGGACCAGTAATATGTGGATAGCTCTGCGCTGGCCAAGCCGATCGTGTAGCCATCCGGTCGCGCGTTCACCATTTCCGTGTGCCCAATTACCCCGGCACCGCCCGTACGATTAACAACGTTCACCGGCGTGCCGAGTTCAGCTTCCATTTGAGACGCCAAGGCTCGCGCTACTGCATCGGTTCCGCCGCCGGCGGACCAAGCGACCAGCATGGTAATCGGGCGCTCGGGGTATTCTGCGAAGGCAGGACCCGACATTAGCGCCAGAAAAATTCCTCCGAGAATCTTGGTCTTCATGTACGTCATTATTTTCTCCTCCTATTTTCTGTAACGTCTAGTTTTGAAGTCGCCGATTTATATCGTCTTCTGTGTATTGGAGTACGGCCAGCATGGCGGCCTGTGCTCCGTCGGCATCTTCAGCGTCGATCCGAGCTGAGACGAGTTCATGTGACTGCAGGTTTCCTGGAAAGATGTCGGGATTCTGAATGCTGATCTGAAAAAAGGCCGAAAGGATTGCAGTCAAAGCGGGGGAAAACGCGAGCAGGATAGCGTTGTGCGAGCCCTGCAGAATTGCGGTGTGGAAGCGAATGTCTGCGCGCACTGACGCAGCAGGATCACCCACTGAGTCAGCCATTTGGCGGCAGGCAGCATTGATATCCGCCTTGTCTGAAGGCGTCGCATTCACCGCCGCGAGGCGAGCCGCTTCGGGCTCGATGATGCGCCGTGCAACGAGGATGTCCTTAAGAAGTCCAGCTTCGACCAGTCCAGGCCGCAGCATCCAGTGCAGGACATCATGATCGAACAGATTCCACTGGCTCCGCGGCTGAATCACCGTACCCAATCGTGGCCGCGCGGACACCATCCCCTTGCTCGACAGCACCTTAATTGCCTCCCGCAGAACGCTCCGGCCCACATCGAGCGTTTGCGCGAGATCGGCTTCAACTGGCAGCGGCCTTCCGGCCGGAAAGTCGCCGGCTACGATTCGCTCCCCGAGGATGGAGACTGTTGTCGCTATCTTTCCCTTGCCAAGATTCGTGGCTGCCGCCGGGAAAGCGTCATGCGCGATCATCAGAACTTGCCATATTGAAGATAGGCATTCTGTGGATCATCTCCGCGCAGGATCGCCGCACGAACGAGGTTTTCTGTCGCCATGGCCTTCTCGGCGCGCTCGATGACCGCCTCGGCCATTTCGGCCGGTATCAACACCGCCCCGTCCTGATCAGCTAAGATGAAGTCACCCGGATTGATGACGACGTTGCCGATCGTAATTGGCTCGTTGAACGCTTCCGGGATCCAGTTTGCGACAATGTCGATTGGCGTCGTGTATCGGCAGAAGACCGGAAAACCGATCTCCTTGATGAAGCTGACATCACGGCTCCCGCCATCGACCAAGTAGCCAAGAACTCCACGATGTTTGAGAGTCTCGGCCGATAGCTCTCCCATCAAAGCGCGAACCGAATCCTGAGGCTGGCAGACAACCACATGATCCTTCGCAGCCTTCGAGAGGAAGCCCGTCCACTCGATCAGAGACGTATGCGCATCCACCGTAGCGTCTGGCCTGCCCCGCATCGTGAAAACCGGACCGGCAAGCTTCATCTCCGGTGCCAGCGCGCGAATGTCGGATGGGAGAATTCCTGGGGTGGCCCCCATATCGCGCATCACGTCGTAGATGACGCCGGAATAGCAGGCCGCAAGGCGTTTAGTCAGCGTGCTCATCGCACTCCCTGTTCATGTCTACGATTTGTCGTTGCGCACACCCTCTCACATGGATATTCGTTTGACAATGATTCATCTGATGAATGATCGAGACTCAAGATAATGGAATTCGACGATACAAAGTCGCCCGTACAGCCATCGGGCATCTACCCGATGCTCTATGCTTTCTGGAAAAAAGACGGTTCGCTCGACGAGCCCGCAATGGCGCATCAGGTAGAACATGTAACCGCCGTCGGAGCGGACGGAATCGCAGTCCTCGGCCTAGTGACGGAGTCACACCGCCTCCAAGCTACTGAGCGGCTAAGTTTGGCTCGCACCGTAGGCAACCTTTTAGCTCAACGCCTCCCCTACTCTGTAACGGTCACGGGCGAAACTATCGATGAACAGATCAAATTTGCAGATGAGGTCCGTAGAATTGGAGCGGATTGGCTCATCCTGCAACCCCCGCTCCGACACCGGATGGAGGAGACGCAACTCATCGATTTTTTTGCGCACATTGCAGAAAGTTGCGACTGCTCGCTCGGCGTTCAAAACAACCCTGAGCACCTGTTGAACGCATTCTCCACCGACGGCCTGCTTCGTCTCCATCGCGCAGTTCCGAGGATTACAATTGCGAAAGTCGAAGGTCCGGTCGTAACGGCTGAACCGCTAATAGCAGCAACCGCAGAAAGCATGGTCAGTTTCGGAGGACATGGCGGCATCGAGCAAACTCGATTACTCCGGGCGGGCGCGCATGGGCTGATACCTGCGCCCGACTGTCTCCAGTTGCAAATCCTCATTCAACGTCTTTGGCTCACAGGAACAATCGAAAGTCGGCAGAAAGCCGAAGCCATCGAAACAGCGCTCCTTCCGCTCGTGGTATTTATGAACAGATCGATTGATGTACTTCTCTGCTACGGACGCCAATTCATGGCTCGCCGCTTAGGCTTGACAGACACGACCGATCGGTTCGGGCTGATTCAGCCGACATCATTCGGCTTAGAGGAAACGGATCGACTCTTCCAGATGATTACTCGGGTGGAAGACCAGTTCCTACGCTAGTGGTACGGTCAATACTTATTTCCGCGGGCGTGGAGAGTGAATTTTCGACAATTCGAAGAGTAAAAGGTGATTCCCCACCCCCTTGCCAACGGCGCGGATCGCTGAGTCCATAGCGGCATAGAACGCGGTGATTTGCAGCGGCTGTCGAAGGACGAACTGATCGATCGGACGTCTCCGGAAACTGGCGAATTTCGTGCTGACATGATTCACTGAGGTCGCGCTTTCGGGAGGGGTCGGATGGCGGGACAGATTGGGTTTTGGAACGTCGAGGATCGGCTTTCGCAACTCTCATGCCAATGGCGATCTATTGGAGAAGCTCTCCGTTACGGTCGATTTCGAGATATTCCGGGCAGACCTGGCGAAAGCGGTTCCCCGGCGCGATCGCAGCAGGGGCGGCAGGCCGCCCTTCGATCCGGTTCTCAAATTCAGGATGCTGGCCCGGATCATGCATCAGGGCGCGCCTGACATTCCCGTTGGACATTGGCGGCACTGTCGGGTCGGTGTCGCCCATGCTTTTCGGGCGCGCTCGCGGTGGCGGCGCGGTTCGGG